>CAYWBE010000115.1:0-5877 GCA_964456295.1 uncultured Candidatus Nemicrothrix sp. | reverse complement strand
CGGTGAAGGTGAACGACCGTCCGAGGTGTGGCGTGAGGTGCTCCTGGAGGAACGGCAGGTCCTTGGTGGCCAACTGGTCCTGGAGGGCCTTTGTGGCGGTGGCCACCACTGTCGTCCGTCCGGAGACGATGGCCGGCACGAGGTAGGCCATCGACTTGCCGGTACCGGTGCCGGCCCGGACCATCAGGTGGGCGCCGGAGTCGATGGCCTCGGCCACCCGACGGGCCATGGCCTCCTGGCCGGGTCGCCGCTCGCCCCCTCCCGGGAGGGCCCCACAGGCCTCCTCGAGGGCGATGGCCGAGGCCTCGGCGAGGCCCGGACCCGACCCATCGAACGGTTCGTCTGTCGCTCCGTTTGCCCCACCGTCCATCACGGTCGAGGCTAGGCCCGGCCACCGACACGGAAGGGGCGCGGGTAGTTTCCTCGTCGTGTCCGCCCTCGACCCTGATCAGCGTCAGGATCCACCCCCGGACCCGTTCCGGGATCACGATCTGGACCGGTCCCGCATCCCGAACCACATCGCGTGCGTCATGGACGGCAATGGCCGCTGGGCCGAGCAGCGGGGCCTGCCCCGCACCGAGGGCCACACGGCCGGCGAGCAGGCGCTCTTCGAGGTATTGGACGAAGCCGACGCCCTGGGCGTGGGGTGGTTCACCGTCTACGCCTTCTCCACGGAGAACTGGCGTCGACCGGCCGACGAGGTGCAGTTCCTGCTCCGCTTCAACGAGGAGATCCTGCTCGGGAGGCAGGCCGAACTGCACGAGCGCAACATCCGGATCAGGTTCGTCGGCCGCAGGGATCGCCGGGTGCCCCGTCGCCTGGTGCGGCGCATGGACGAGGCCGTCGCACTGACCCGGGACAACACCGGGCTGACGTTCACCATCGCCTTCAACTACGGCGGCCGGGCCGAGTTGGTCGACGCCGTGCAGCGCATCGTGGACGGCGGCACCAGGCGGGTCACCGAGCGGACCATCGCCCGGCACCTCTACGACCCCGAGATGCCCGACCCCGACCTGGTGATCCGGACCTCGGGGGAGCACCGGATCTCGAACTTCCTGCTCTGGGAGATGGCCTACAGCGAGCTGGTGTTCAGCGACGCCCTGTGGCCCGACTTCGGGCGTCGGCACCTCCACGCGGCCATCAGGGAGTTCCAGGACCGGGACCGCCGCTACGGCGGGGTGGTCGGAGCGGACGAACCGGACGGGTGAGCCTCTACCGGGACGACGGCGTGGTGCTCCGGACGTGGCGTCTGGGCGAGGCCGACCGCATCGTGGTCCTGTTGACCGCCGAGCACGGCAAGGTCCGGGCGGTGGCCAAGGGGGTGCGCAAGACCCGGTCCAAGTTCGGTGGGCGCCTCGAGCCGACCAGCCATGTGGCGGTGCAGCTCCATCGGGGGCGCGGCGACCTTGACATCGTGACCCAGGCCGAGACCCTGGACCGCTTCGAGGGACTCCGTCTGGACGCCGAACGGTTCGCCGAGGCGTCGTCGTTGCTGGAGGCGGTCGATGTGGTGGCTCCCGACCGGGAGCCTGACCGGGAGCGGTACCGGATGCTGGTCGGGGCACTCCGGACCCTCGACGAGCGCCCGGCCACCCTGCTGGTGCCGGCCTTCCTGCTGAAGCTGCTGGCCCACGAGGGGCTGGCCCCCCAGTTGGACGCGTGCGTCCGCTGTGGTGCCGGTGACCCGTTGGTGTCCGTGGACGTGGGCGAGGGGGGCGTGCTGTGTGGGGACTGCCGACGCGGGCGCCCGGTGTCCCCGTCGGCCATCGCCGTGATGCGGGCCGTCCTCGGTGGTGGACTGTCCGGGGCGCTGGCCGTCACCGACCCGTCGGTGTGCGCCGAGGTGGATTCGGTGGCCAACGCGGCGGTCGAGTACCACCTGGAACGGCGGCTGCGTTCACGCCGGGTCCTGGACGGGCGCCAGGGCCGGTAGACGGTCAGTCCAGAATCGGTCCGGGGTCCCCACCGGTACTTCCGTCGGTGTGCCCATCGGGGTCCCGGTCGGGGTCCGGGTCGGTAGCCGGATCGTCCAGGCCGGGGACCACGATCGGTTCGCCGATCCAGCCCCGATCCACGACCATCGTGCCTCCCAGACGGTCGCCGACCCGACGGTGCCCCCGGGTGGACAGCATCATCCCAGCCTCCACGAGGGGGATGAACGGGATGGGCACGATCCACGGCAGGGTCCGGCACGCCGCACCCCGGAAGCCGGGCAGTCCACCGTCGACCCGCCGGACCACCCGCAGGCCGGTCACCGCCTTGCCAGCGCTGAACCCGGTGGTCATGGTCAGGGCCACGTGGTTCAGCACCATCAGGATGGTCAGCGTCCAGATGACCGCCGGGTTGATGGACAGGCCGTCGTCGGTGCTGAACGCCACGTCACCGCGGTGCACCAGCAGTACGACGATGGCCATGAACAGGTTGTCCAGCAGCCAGGCGATGATCCGACGGCCCATCACGGCCGTGGGATCGACGCCGCCCGAGGTCCGGAACCGGTCGGAGATGCCCATGGGCCCAGTCTGGCCCCATGGAACGGGACCGCGTCGGTACCCTGCACGCCCATGGCCCAGAACTCCACGGTCCCCAACGACGACACCCTCTTCGACAAGGTGGTGAACCTCTCCAAGCGCCGGGGCTTCGTGTTCCAGTCCGCTGACATCTACGGCGGGTTCCGGTCGACCTACGACTACGGCCCCATCGGGGTGCTGCTGCTGCGGAACGTGAAGGAGCAGTGGTGGCGGACCATGGTGCAGATGCGCCACGACGTGGTCGGCCTCGACGCCTCCATCCTGTCGCCGCCCGCCGTCTGGCAGGCCTCCGGTCACCTGGCCAACTTCAGCGATCCGCTGGTCGACTGCCGGGAGTGCGGGGCCCGTCACCGGCAGGACAAGTTGGACGACCCGGAGACCTGCCCGTCGTGCTCGAAGACGGGCACGCTGACCGAGGCCCGCGAGTTCAACCTCATGTTCAAGACCCATGCCGGACCGATGGTGGAGTCGGCCGCCGAGGTCTACCTGCGACCCGAGACGGCCCAGGGCATGTTCATCAACTTCGCCAACGTCCTGAACACGTCGCGCAAGAAGCCGCCGTTCGGAATCGCCCAGATCGGCAAGTCGTTCCGCAACGAGATCACCCCCGGCAACTTCGTGTTCCGGACCCGCGAGTTCGAGCAGATGGAGATGGAGTTCTTCGTCCCGCCGGACGACTCGCCGGAGTGGTACCGCCACTGGTGTGACGCCCGGATGGCCTGGTACCACGACCTGGGCATGCCGGCCGACAAGCTGCGCCTCCGGGAACACGAGGGTGACGAGCTGAGCCACTACTCGTCGGCCACCGCGGACGTGGAGTTCCTGTTCCCGTGGGGATGGGACGAGCTGGAGGGCATCGCCAACCGCACCGACTTCGACCTGAACCGCCACGCCGAGGCATCGGGCGCCAAGTTGGAGTACCACGATCCGAACTCCGGCGAGCGCTACGTGCCGCACGTGATCGAACCGGCGGCCGGGGCGACCCGTACCGCCATGGCCTTCCTGATGGCTGCCTACGACGAGGAGGAGGTCAACGACGACGTCCGGACCGTCCTGCGCCTCGATCCGCGCCTGGCCCCGTACAAGGTGGCCGTCCTGCCGTTGTCCAAGAAGCCCGAGCTGATCGACCCGTCCAACGAGGTCCTGGGCCTGCTCCAGCCCCACTGGATGTGCGACTACGACCAGACCCAGGCCATCGGGCGTCGCTACCGGCGCCAGGACGAGATCGGCACGCCGTTCTGCGTGACCATCGACTTCGACACCCTCGACGACCGTGCGGTGACCGTGCGCGACCGCGACTCCATGGACCAGGAGCGGGTGGCCATCGACGACCTGGTGGCCTTCCTGTCGGAGCGGCTCGGGGCCTGATCGGCGCCGTACGGACGATGGGGACCACCGTGGACAGCCTCGAGGGGCTGGCTGCCCTGGTCGCCGAGGCACGAGCCGACGGTTCGGCCGAGGCCCGTTGGCGGGCCGTGGCCGCCGTGGACCCCCGGCTGGTCGAGCAGGTCATCCACGGGGGAGTCGGCGCCGGCACGTCGACCAGCGGCGGGACGACGGTGCTGGCCACCGGCACGGCGGCCAGTCCCGGGGTGGGCGTAGGGGTGGTGTGCCTGAGCGCCGAGGCTGTCCTGGACGCTGCGGACCGGGGTGAGGATGCCCTGCTGGTGTGCGAGGAGACGTCGCCGGCCGACGAGGTCGGGATGCGGCTGGCCGTCGGGATCCTCACCGCCCGCGGTGGGGTGGCCAGCCACGCTGCCGTGGTGGCCCGCGGGTGGGGGATTCCCGCCGTGGTGGGGGTGGCCGGCATGCAGGTGGGCGACGACCACCTGGTGCTCGACGGCCGGCGGGTCGACGCCGGCACCGTGCTGACCGTCGACGGGGGGTCGGGCGAGGTCCGGATCGGGGCCTCGGAGGCGGGCTCCGGCCCCGGCCCGGACGACGTGCCCGAGCTGGGTGAGCTGTTGGGGTGGGCCGACGAGGTGCGCGGCGAACGGGTGGGGGTACGGGCCAACGCGGACCGGGCCGACGATGCCGCCCGGGCCCGGGCCTTCGGCGCCGAGGGCATCGGGCTGTGCCGCACCGAGCACCTGTTCCTCGGCGACCGGCTGCCGCTGGTGAGGGACTTCCTGTTGGCCGCCTCGCCCGACGAGGAGGCCGATGCCCTGGTGGCCCTCGGTGCGGCGCAGCGCGACGACCTGGCCGGGGTGCTGGCTGCCATGGCGCCCCTACCGGTGACCGTCCGCCTGTTGGACGCTCCCCTCCACGAGTTCCTGGGCGACGAGGCTCCGGCCCAGTGGCGGGAACACAACCCGATGCTGGGTACCCGGGGGATTCGCCTGGCGGTGCTGCGCGAGGGCCTCTACCGGATGCAGGTCCGGGCGCTGCTGGGCGCACTGGACGACGCGGCGGCCGCCGGATCCCATGCCCACGCCGCGGTCATGCTCCCCATGGTGTCCACGGCAGCCGAACTGGCCCTGGTCCGGGGGTGGGTGCTCGACGAGGTCGATGGCTGGGGTGTGAACGAGCCGGTCCCGGTGGGCGCCATGATCGAGACGCCCAGGGCGGCCCTGCTGGCGTCGGACCTGGCGACCCATGCCGACTTCTTCTCGTTCGGCACCAACGATCTGACCCAGATGGTGTTCGGGTTGAGCCGTGACGACGCCAACCGGGGGATGATGGGGCCGTACCTCGACCAGGGGCTGCTCCCCGACGATCCGTTCGCCCATCTGGACGCCGGGGCGGTGGCTCCGCTGGTGGCCGCAGCCACCCGGGCCGGACGCATGGCCCGCCCCGACCTGGAGGTCGGGGTGTGCGGTGAGCACGGTGGGGATCCGGCGTCCATCGGGCTGCTGGTCGGGGCGGGGGTGGACTCGGTGTCGTGCTCGCCGTTCCGGGTGCCGGTGGCCCGCCTGGCCGTCGCCCAGGCCCTGATCGACCTGGACGGCTGACCGGCACGTTCGGCAGCGGTACCGTCCGACCATGGGAATCGTCGACGAGGACGTACGCAAGGTCCGCGACGAGTCCGACATCATCCGGATCATCACCGAGCACACCCAGCTCAAGAAGACCGGTGCCCAGTGGATGGGCCTGTGCCCGTTCCACGGCGAGAAGTCGCCGTCGTTCTCGGTCAACGCCGAGAAGGGCGTCTACTACTGCTTCGGCTGCCAGGTCTCGGGGGACGTGATCGACTTCGTCAGGGAGATCGAGGGCCTGGACTTCGCCGGGTCGGTGGAGTTCCTGGCCGCCAAGACGGGGATCCCCCTGCGGTACACCGACCACAACGAGGGTCGCCGCCGCAACCGCCGCAAGGAACACGCCGAGATCGTCCAGAAGGCGGTCGACTTCT
>CAYWBE010000114.1:0-5908 GCA_964456295.1 uncultured Candidatus Nemicrothrix sp. | reverse complement strand
ACGCGATGGCGACCGACGCGATGGCGACCGACGCGATGGCGACCGACGCGATGGCAACCGTCGTCGGCCCCGCAGCGAGGACGACCGTCGTTCCGGTGGACGCGAAGGTCGGGGTGGAGATCGGAACCGTTCCGATCGACGCGCCCGGAACCGGCCAACTGCCGAGGCCCAGAAGCCCAGGGCTCCGCGCCTCCGACCCCGACGCACCCACCGAAAGGCCGCACTGGCCGCCCTACCCGAGGACCAGAAGTTCCTGGCCCAGATCCTGTTGCGCGACGGCGTCCCCGGCGTTCGATCGGCCATCGAGACCCAGAACAAGGCGGCTGAGGCGGCCGGCGAGCCGGTCATTCCCGCTCCCCTGCTCCTCAAGTTGGCCGAACGGATCCATCCCTCGCTACGCACCGCGGACTGGCGGGACCGCGCCGAAGCCGCCCTGGCTGGCATCGACGACGTCGACCTCCGGGACCTCCGATCAGTGGTCGTGGCCGCCGAACAGTCGGCCAAGGGAGAGGACGGCAAGGCCCTGGCCGAGCAGGTGCGCACCGGGCTCGCCGCCCGCGTGGAACGTGAGCACCAGGCGTGGCTGGCCGACGTGACCACGGCCCTCGAGGAGGACCGCGTGGTCCGAGCCCTACGCCTCAGCTCCCGCCCACCCAAGGCCGGTGCACCACTCCCCGCTCCGGTCATGGACCGCCTGACCGCACTGGCCGCCGCCGGGCTGACCGCCGATACCAGCCAGGACCGTTGGGCCACCGTGCTGGACGCCGTGTCCCTCTCTCCGGTCCATTCCCGGGTCGTACCCGAGGGCCTCCCGGCCGAGCCCGGCGAGGAACTGCTGGCCGCGGTGAAGCGACACTCGATGAGCGTCCCGGACATCGCCCGGGCATTCGGCATCGAGCCCTCCCCGCCGCCACGGGCCCGTCGAGGGCGCACTCGCTCCTGATCGCGGCCCCTCGCTAGGGTCGCCGGCATGGCCGTCCACTTCGAAGTCCGCGAGCGCGTAGCGGTCATCACCCTGGACCGGCCCGAGGCGCGCAACGCGGTCGACCACCAGCTGGCCACCGACCTCGAGGCGGCCATCGACCGCCTGGAGGATGACGACGCACTCTGGACCGGCATCCTCTGTGGAGCCGGCCCCGCATTCTGTGCCGGAGCGGACCTCAAGGCGGTGGCCTCCGGACGGGCCGACCTCACCACCGAGCGAGGTGGCTTCGCCGGCATCGTGCGTCGGCATCGATCCAAGCCCCTCATCGCCGCAGTGGACGGTGCAGCCCTGGCCGGCGGCCTGGAGATCGTCCTGTCATGCGACCTCGTGGTGGCCGGTGCCAACGCCCGGTTCGGCATACCGGAGGCCAAGCGATCCCTCATCGCCAATGCCGGCGGCCTCATCCGACTGCCCCGGGTGCTTCCCCGCAACCTGGCCATGGAGTTGGCACTGACCGGCGAGCCGGTCGATGCGGCAACGGCCCATCTCCACGGACTGGTGAACCGCCTGGTGGAGGCTGATGGAGCACTCGACGGGGCACTGGAGTTGGCCGCCGAGATCAACGCCAACGCTCCTCTGGCCGTCCGGGCGTCCCGCCGGGTCATCGTCGATGGCGCACTGCTGGACGACGACGAGGCCTTCTCCCTGAGCTCGGAGGCCTCCCGTGAGGTCTTCCGGTCCGAGGACTTCAGGGAGGGGCCGCGGGCCTTCATCGAGAAGCGCCCTCCCGAGTGGCTGGGCCGCTAGAGGTCGAACACACCGTCCGGGACCACGTCATGGTCCGTCAGGAAGGCCCCCAGGCCGTCCACCAGGTCGATCCCGGCCAGGGCCCCGAACGACACCCAGGCCACCTGGTCCACGTCGCTGCCGGGCACCACCGGCCCGTCGTCGAGCACCTCGACCCTGAAGTCGGCGATCACGTGATGGTGGTCGAACCCCATCCGCTCAACCCAACCGACCAGCGGTCCGCAGATGCCCTCCAGGCCGGTCTCCTCACGGAGCTCCCGGAGCACCGCGGCGACCATGGACTCACCGGCCTCGACCCGTCCCCCCGGAACCGACCACCGCCCACGTTGCGGGTCGGTACCCCGACGCACCAGCAGGAGGCGGTCGTCGTCGACCACGATGGCCCCCACGCACAGTTCAGGGCGCCCGGTGGAGCCCTGAACCGGCCCGCTCACCGACCGTCCAGCCAACGATGCACGAGGATGGCCCGCGCCACCATGCCCTGTGACTCGAAGAAGTTCTTGGTGGCCCGATCACCGGGCAGGGCCGTCGACTGGACGGCCACCGCTCCCCGCTCCCGGGCGTCGTCCAGCAGTGCCCCGATGATCGCCTCACCGACGCCCACCGATCGGGCGCCGGGCAGCACGAAGAGTTCCTCGACGGTGGCGTGCAGGCTGCCGTCGTCCACGGAGCGTACGGATACCAACCCGTAGCCCACCGGTGTGCCGTCGATCTCACCCAACAGGACGGTGACTGCCGGGTCCTGAATGGCAAGCCTGATTCTGGCTCCCGGGTCGGACCGGTGGGGATCCAGTCGGGCCACCACCTCGCCACCCCGCTTGTCCGGGAGTTCCTCCCTGGCCGCAACCACCAGGACGTCCAGTACCTCGACGTCGGCCGGTTCAGCGACCCGTACGGATTCCTCCATCAGCCCGGCCCTCGCGTCCAGAGGACCTCAGGGGATGGGGCCCCCGCAGTGCCCACACTCCCCGGATTCGGCGACCGCCGCCGCCTGTACAAGGAGGAAGCAGTGCGGACAGTGGAGTTCATGGTCCTGACGCTCCACGAGCCCGTCGGGTGACGGAGTCGGAGCGACCGCCTTGGCCGCCACCTCGTCCTCGTCCTCGTCCTCATCGTCGTCATCAGCAGCGATCCGGTCCCGCAGGATGGCGTCCAGGTCGGCCTCGACCTCGTCGTCATCCTCATCCTCGTCGTCAGGGGCCGCCTCGCCGGCCGGGCGGGCACCGTCCTCGTCCTCGTCTTCGTCCTCGTCGCCTTCGTCGGAACCACCGTCGTCCTCGACGTCCCCACCGTCATCCTCATCAGCGAACTCGTCATCCAGTTCGTCCTCAGTGTCGGGGGCCTCGGCATCCAGCTCCTCGTCGGACGGATCGTCGTTGTCGGTATCGCTCATCAGGGCCTCAGGGGTGGGTCTCGCGGGCTCGCGGCGGGATCATAGACAGGTTCCCGCCCGGTCAGGCGCAGCCCGCCGATCTCAGGTCGCGGCGTCCCTCGCCACCCGCTTCTGCTCGGCACGCCGCTCGGCGTCCAATCGCTCAAGGTCCGCCTCCGAGGAATGGTCCACGAAGGACATCATCTCGGCGATGGCATGGTGGCCCGCCACGTCGCCGATCAGGCGGTGCATCTGCTGGGCCACCTCACGGTACGACGGATGACCCTGGGGCGTGGACCGCAACTCCAGTACGTGCATGGCCTCGCGTGCGTTCATGTGCATCAGGTACCGCACCCGGTAGGCCAACGCCACCGCGTAGGGCGCCTGGTCCGGGAAGGGCTCCACGAGGGCATCGTGGAGTTCCCTGGACCGCTCCATCGCCGCATCGAACCGGCCACCGGCGCCCGCCTCGTCGACCTCCGGGGGCCGCACGTAGCCATGGTCGGGACTCAGCGTCTGCCAGTCGATGGTCATCATCCGGTGGCGCTGCAGATCCCGGAACGCCCCGTAGTCGGACAGGATGTCGAAGCGGTAGGAGGGACGCTCCAGGGCCCGGCCCGGTCGGTGGCGCCGGTTGGACCGGTCCCCGACCATGGCCCGGAGGACGGACAGGCGTTCTTCCACGGTCATGGACCGCACGCGCCCCTCGACCTCCCGGTCCGACCGGTTGGTCACCGGGTACAGCGCCGAGGCCACCAACTTCACCTCGGCATCGGGGTCGAAGTCGGTCAGGTCCACCGTGGGGACGCCGGCAACCGGCTCGTCGGCGGGGAACCACCCCTCGGCCAGGTCCTCGAGTCGCTCCCTGATATCGGCGGAGTAGGCACCCACCTCGTCACCGCGATCGGGCAGGTCCACCCTCTTCAGGAACGAGGGGATCACCTTCCGCAACTCGGCCAGCATCAACGCCGAATACGTTCGGGCCTCGGGAAGCGGATGGGCCCGCATCCGCACCAGCAGCGACTCGTAGGCCTGACCCGTTCCGTAGATGCCGACGTTGGACAACGACGCCGCGGGCAGCACCCCCCGGACGGCGTCGAAGGCCTTGGCGGCCACCGCCTGTCGGTAGATGAAGTCCGAATCAGTCGGTGACTTGGGGATCCGACCACGGAAGTGGTCGTTCATCTCCCGCACCAGGTCGGCATACGAATCGAACAGGCGATCCATGTCGGAGATGTAGCGGGCACCCAGGGCCGAGGCCAGGATCTCAGGATCCCGGTGGTACCGGTACCGGCCGTCGAGCCGGGAGTCGTAGGCGATGTAGCGCGTCGACTGCTCCAGGTAGGCCATCAGACGGCCCCACTCGAGCACCTTGGTCAGGACGTTGGAGGCCTGCTCGCAGGCCAGATGCACGCCCCCCAGTTGGGCCACGCTGTCGTCGCCGTACTCGAAGAAGACCTTGTCGTAGAGCTCCTCGGCTCGTCGCAGCCCGATGGTGGCATCGATGCTCTCGTCCCCCGAGACGTCCAACTCTCCGACGAACTCCTCCAGGAACAGTCGTCGCAGGCTCTTGTCCGAACGCGAGTAGCGGGCGAAGAGCGCCCCCTTGACGACCTCGGGCAGGTTGACCAGGGCGAAGACCGGCTGGTCCAGGTTCGTGAAGTACCGCCGGAGGACGTCGGCCTCATCGCCGCTGAACTCCTCTGAGGCGTAGGCCGTCACGGGCGCCGAACCTATGCCGTGGAGGGCCCGCGGTCGCGGACATCCGGGTACCGATCCGACGAGGAGTGCACCCGGACCGACAGTCAGGTTCCGATGGCGATGAACTCCGTGCGGGCCGCGTCCAGAACCCCCGGATCGGCCCAGCAGTCGACCATGGTCAGGGCCATCACCTTGGCCCCCTCCACGATTGCCCGGTCCGCCTCGGCGAGCACGGCGTGGCGGGCGAAGTCCTCGGTGTGGATGGCCGTCCCCCGAGGGGCCACCTTGATCATGGGATGGATGCCCGGAACCAGGTAGCTCACATTGCCCATGTCGGTGCTCCCCACCACCTGGTGGTCGACCGTGGACCGCACGTCCCGACCGAACAGCGCGGCGTTGGCCACGTAGCGGTCCAGCAGCGCCCGGTTGTCGAGCACCTCGTTGTATCCCACCGGGTTCCACTCGATGGCCACCGTGCAGCCGGTCGCCGTGGCACCCGACTCCAGACAGGCGGTCAGTCGCTCCTGCAGGACCTCGACACCGGCCATGCTCGGCGAGCGCACGAACCAGGTGGCCCTGGTGCGCCGGGGAACGATGTTGGCCTTGTCGCCCGACTCCACGAAGATGCCGTGGATCCGCTCGGCGGGCGCGATGTGCTGGCGCAGGGCGGCCACGTTCACATAGCCCAGGACCATGGCATCCAGCGCGTTCAGCCCCTGCTCGGGCGCCGCCGCAGCATGGGCCGCCCTACCGTGGTACACGACCTCGGCCTGCCGGATGGCCAGGCTGGTGATGTTCTCGAGATCGGCGTCGGCCGGGTGGACCATCATCGCCGCATCGACGTCCTCGAAGGCCCCACGGTCGGCCATGATCACCTTCCCGCCGCCGCCCTCCTCGGCCGGCGTTCCGAGGATCCGCACCCGCCCACCCAGGTCGTCGGCCACCGCGGCGGCGGCCAGCCCCGCACCCAGCCCCGCGGTGGCGATCACGTTGTGCCCACAGGCGTGTCCGATCCCGGGCAGGGCGTCGTACTCGCACAGGACGGCCAGCCGGGGCCCGTCGGTTCCGGCATCGGCCTCGAAGGCCGTATCCAGGCCGTAGGC
>CAYWBE010000113.1:0-5908 GCA_964456295.1 uncultured Candidatus Nemicrothrix sp. | reverse complement strand
GGCCAGGGCATGGCCATGGTCGTGCAGCGCCTGGACTGAGCGGCGGGTTCGCCGGTCCGGAAACGGGTCGTGCAGCGCCTGAACTGAGCGGCGGCCTCAGACGCGGAGACCGCACCCGTCGAACGCCTCGCGGGTGGCCCGCTTCTCGTCGTCGGTGAGCTCCAACAGGGGTGCCCGTACCCGGCCCCCGACCTGG
This sequence comes from uncultured Candidatus Nemicrothrix sp., assembly GCA_964456295.1. Classification (GTDB taxonomy): domain Bacteria; phylum Actinomycetota; class Acidimicrobiia; order Acidimicrobiales; family MedAcidi-G1; genus UBA9410. Next base: position 5,712 of record CAYWBE010000113.1, on the reverse strand, counting down.
CCGAGCAGTTCCTGCCAGTACTTCTGGTGGGCATGCGGCTTGTCGGGCGGCCGGGTGTCGCGGAGGGCGGCCCGCACCGGTTCGAGGCTGGCGCTGATGGCCCGGGCCTCGTCGACCCGGCCCTCCAAGGCGGCCCGGGTGTAGTCCAGCATGCGCCGGTCGACCGCCGTCTGCAGCAGGAAGGGCGGCGACGAGCACAGGTAGAGCCGCCAGTCCAGGTCGATGACGTTGTCCAGCCACTCCGGCTCGGATGCCGTGCTGACCTGGATCCGGTCCGAGGCCAGGGCGGTCAGTTCGGTGTACATGGGCCGGGGGACGCTGTACTTGATGGCCACCACCGTCTCGATGTCAGCCAGGCGGTCGCACAGCTGCGGTGACATGAGGTAGCCGCTGTCGGGATGGCTCCACAGGGCGATGCCGATGTCGACGTGGTCGGCGATGGCCCGGTAGTAGCCGACCACCGCCTCGTCGCGTTCAGTGTGGAAGTGCAGCGCCGGGGCGTGGACCACGATCCAGTCGGCACCCGCGTCCTGGGCGTACCGGGCCAGGTCCAGCACGACGTCGAGGTTCTGGTCCGAACAGGACATGACCGTCCGACCCCGGTCGCCGGTGGCCTCCACGGCCAGGTCGAAGGTCCGCTTGCGCTCGTCGACCGACATGGAGAAGAACTCCCCCTGCTTGCCGGTGACGAACACGCCCTCGATGCCGAGGTCGTCGACCCAGTGGCCGATGTTGGCCCTCAGGCCGTCCTCGTCGATCCGGAGGTCATCGGTGAACGGCGTGAGGCCGGCCGCCCAGATACCCGTCATGTGCGTCCGGGCGTACGCCTTGGCGTCGCCCCTGGCGTAGTCCATGGAATGGGTTCCTCCGGTCGGTCCGGTCAGACGATGGTGACGCTCTGGGAGACGTTCTTGACCGTCAGATAGTGGTGGAGGCCCTCGGTCCCGCCCTCCCGGCCGTAGCCGCTGGACTTCAGCCCACCGAACGGAGTCTCCGGGAGCGAGGCCTCCAGCGTGTTGATCGAGAGGTTCCCGGCCTCGACCCGGTCGACCATGCGGTCCATGTAGTCGGCCCGGTTGGTGAAGCCGTAGGCGGCCAGGGCGAACGGGACCGCATTGGCCCGCTGGATCGCCGTGTCAAGCGAGTCCACCGGGTTCACGATGGCCACCGGGCCGAAGGGCTCCTCGCTCATGATCCGGGCGTCGTCGCCCACGTCGGCCAGCACCGTGGGCTCGTAGAAGTAGCCGACCTCGCCGATGCGGTGCCCTCCGGTGGTCAGGGTGGCCCCTGCGTTGCACGCATCGGCCACCAGGCCGACCACGGTGGCCAGGCGCCGGTCGTTGGCCACCGGCCCCATCTCGACCCCGGCCTCCATGCCGGCGCCTACCACGGTGGTCGAACAGTGACGGGTGATCCCGTCCAGGAACCGGTCGTAGACGTCCTCGTGAACGAAGAACCGGGTCGGCGAGGTACACACCTGACCGGCGTTTCGCATGGCCCGCGAGGCCGAACTGGCGGCCGCCGCGTCGACGTCGACGTCCTCGCAGACGATGACCGGCGCGTGCCCACCCAGTTCCATGAGGACGGGCGTCATGTGGTCCGAGGCAAGCCCGGTGAGATGGCGCCCCACCGACGTGGAGCCGGTGAACGCCACGAGACGGATCACGTCGCTGGTGATGAGGTGCTGGGAGATGTCAGCCGGGATGCCGAACACCAGGTTCAGGACGCCCGGCGGGAGCCCCACGTCATGGAAGGCCTGGACGATGTGCATGGCGCCGGCAGGCGTCTCCTCGGCCGCCTTCAGGATGATCGAACAGCCCGACGCCAGGGCGCCGGCCACCTTGCGGGCCGGCTGGCTCATGGGGAAGTTCCACGGCGAGAAGGCGGCCACCGGGCCGATGGGTTGGTGGTGGACCACGTGCTTGACGCCCGGGCCACTGGGGATGACCCGGCCGTAGGTCCGCATGGCCTCGCCGGCATCCCACTCGAAGAACTCGGCGCCTCGCTCCACCTCGGCACAGGCCTCGGCGAACGGCTTGCCGTGCTCCAGGGTGATCGAACGGGCGATCTCCTCCCTGCGGTCCCGCATGAGGGCGACCGCCCGACGGATCAGGTCGGCCCGGTCGCGCGGTGGCGTGAGCCGCCAGGTCTCGAAGCCGTCGGTCGCCGCGGCCAGGGCGTCGTCCAGGTCCGCCATGGCGGCCACCGGGACGCGGCCTATGACCGCCTCGGTGGCCGGATCGACCACCGGGAGGGTCTCGGCGGTGGTCCGCCAGGCTCCGTCGATGTAGAGCCTCGGTTCGGGGTAGTCGGTCATGGGAGCCTCCAGCCTCAGGTGATCCCATCGAGCACGTCGATGAAGCGGTCGATGTCGGCGAACGAGTTGTAGAGCGGCACCGGGGCGGCGCGGATCACGTCGGGCTCCCGCCAGTCGCAGGTCACCCCGGCCGCTCCGAGGGCGTCGAACACCCGTCGACCACCGCCGTCCACCACCCGGAGGGCGTGCTGGCAGCCCCGCTGGTCCAGGGCCATCGGGGTGAGGCTCAGGATCCGACCCTCGAGGACCTCGGCCAGACGTCGGTCCATGTAGCGGACCTGGAGTTCGGCCTTGTGTCGGAGCGCCGCCATGCCCCCGGCCCGGTCGATGACGTCCAGCGACGCCCGGAGGGGAGCCATGGCCAGGATCGGGGCGTTGGACAGCTGCCAGGACTCGGCGGTCGGTATCGCCTCGAACCGGTTCGCCATCTCGAAGCGGGTCGCCGGGTCGGTGCCCCACCAACCCAGGAACTTGGGCAGGTCACCATCGGTGACGTGTCGCCGGTGGACGTAGGCCACCCCGATGGCGCCCGGGCCACCGTTCAGGTACTTGTACGAACACCAGGCGGCGAAGTCGACCCCCCAGTCGTGGAGCGACATCTCCAGGTTTCCGGCGGCGTGGGCCAGGTCGAATCCGACGTAGGCACCGACGGCATGGCCGGCGGCCACGATGTCGGCCATGGGGAGCACCTGACCGGTGAAGTACTGCACGCCGGGGAGCATGACGACGGCCAGTTCGTCGCCGTGCTCGGCGATGGCCGCCAGGAGGTCTTCGCGGCGCAGGACCTCCTCACCCGCCCGGGGACCCACGGTCACCAGCGAGGTCCCGGGTTCGTAGCCCCGCTGGCGGATCTGCGACTCCACGGCGAAGTGGTCCGACGGGAAGGCGTGCTCCTCGATCAGCACCTTGTGCCGGCTGGGGGTGGGTCGGTAGAAGCTGACGAGCAGCAGGTGGAGGTTTACCGTCAACGAGTTCATGGCCACCACCTCGTCGGCGTGCGACCCGGTCAGGGCGGCCAACTGTCCGGCCATCAGGCCCTGGTAGGTCGTCCACGCCGAATCACCGGTGAAGTGGGCCCGTCCACCCAGTGTGGCCCACCGGTCGATCTCGTCGTCCACGTACCGGCGCGCCGCCCGAGGAAGCGCGCCCAGCGAGTTCCCGTTGAGGTAGGTGCCGTCGGGGACCTCGAACTCGTCGCGCAGGTGGCCCAGCGGGTCCGCGGCGTCCAACTCGGCGGCGCTGGCCGACGCGGGGTCCGGGGCCCCGGCGTCCGGCCCCCCAGCATCCAGCCCCCCGGGATCCAGTGCGTCAGCGTCCACTGCCCGGGTGGTGCTCACAGGCGGGCTCCCGTGCCCGGGTGGAGCGTCCCGCAGTTGGGGCAGGTACGGGCCTCCTCGTCGGCGTCGAAGCCCGCGAAGAGCGGCGGCAGGTCCTCGTCGATGGCCTGGAGCTGGACCTCCACGCGGTGCACCAGGTGGGCACAGTCGAAGCAGACCCATTCGAAGCCGTCCACCTCTCCGGGTGATCGCTGGTACTCGACGACCAGGCCGACGGAGTCGGGATCGGGTCGCTGCGGGGAGTGCCGGACACCGGGCGACAGGAGGTACACCTCGCCCTCCCTGATCGGCATGTGGTGCGGCTCGGTGCCCTCCCCGGGCCAGATCACCAGGTCCATGTCTCCCCGGAGCTGGTGGAAGAACTCCTCCCGCGGGTCGTCGTGGAAGTCGTTGCGCTGGTTTCCGCCGCCGACGATCATCACGATCATGTCGGCGTCCCGCCAGACCTGCCGGTTGGCCACCGGCGGCCGGAGCTCTTCGCGGTGGTCCCGGATCCAGGCGTCAAGGCTGAACGGCCGGCGGTGGCCGGGTTGCGGGTCGTAGTCGGTCATGGATGCATCTTCCGGTCCCGGTCCGTCATGAGGGCCTCCTCATCCCGCCCGGGCCTCGTCGCCCACCACGGTGGTCCGGGACTCCAGGAACGCGGTGAGCGCCCGCAGTCCCTCGGCCAGTTCTCCGAGGTCGCCCGCACCGGCCAACGACCGGGCCTCCAGTCGGGTGGCCTCGGCAATGAGGCCTCGGGTCAGTGCCGAGCCGGACGACGTCAGGGCCACCACCCGCCGTCGCCGGTCGTCTCCATCGACGGTCCGGGTGACCAGACCCCGCTCCTCGAGCCGCCGGAGGGCATGGGTGACCGTGGGCTGGGGGCTGAGCGCAGCGACGGCCAGGTCGGCGACCCGGAGGTTCCCCAGTTCCTCCAGGACCGACAGCAGGCGCCACTCCGAGCGGGCCACGCCGACCCGGGCCAGTTCCGCGTAGAACGGCGCCGACAGGGTCTGGTCGGCCTGTCGGAGGAGGTACGGGAGGTAGCGGTCCAGGAAGCCCGGTGCGGCGGTCGTCACGGACGGGAGATTAGATTCATACGAATGTACTGTCAACGAGGGGGACACCCCCTCCCCGGACAGGGGTCATGACCCCCGACTGGCGATCCATGACCGACGCCGAGCGGGAGCGGGAGTACTCCCCCAGTTCCCGACTGCCCGACGGCGACTACCGGCCCTTCCTCGACCGGTACCGGCTCGACAGCGATGCCGCCTGGAACCGGACGGCCGATCGGACGGACGCCTCGGTCCACCTCGTCCGGTACGGCGACGCCGAGCGCCAGGTGGTCGACGTGGCCGTGCCGGCCGCCGGGCGACCGGGACCGCTGCTGGCCTTCATCCACGGCGGGTACTGGCAGGAGCTCTCCCGGATCGAATCGCGCTTCGCGGCCACCGCCTGTGTGGAACGCGGCTGGGGCTTCGCGGCCATCGACCACACGCTGGCCCCCCGGGCCGACCTGGACCAGATCGTCGAGGAGTGCCGTCGGGCCGTGGGCGCCCTGTCCAACCAGTCCTCCGACCTGGGGTTCGACGCCTCACGCCTCGTGCTGGCCGGCAGTTCGGCGGGCGCCCACCTGGCGGCCATGGTGGCCGCCACCGGTGGGACACCGGTCGCCGGGCTGGTGCTGGTGTCGGGGATCTACGAGCTGGAGCCGCTGATCGGCACCTCGGTCAACGACCTGCTCGGCCTGGACGCGGCCGCGGCCCGGCGCAACAGCCCCCTGCTCAGCGACGTCGCCGACGCTCCACCCACCCTGGTGGCCCACGGCTCCGACGAGACCTCCGAATTCCGTGCCCAGTCGGCAGCCTTCGCCCGGCACCTCACCGACGCCGGTACGGAGGTCACCACGCTGGAGGTGGCCGGCCGCCACCACTTCGACGTGATCATGGACCTGGCTGAACCGGGCACCGCACTGGGCGACGCCGTCGAGCACCTGATGCGGTCCCTCTAGGTCGAGTTACCCCTGGCCGCCCGAGGCGTCCTGGACCGAGACCTTGCCGGCGCTGATCCACGGCA
>CAYWBE010000112.1:2303-5910 GCA_964456295.1 uncultured Candidatus Nemicrothrix sp. | reverse complement strand
ACCGACTGGCGGTCGTTCCGCGGCCGGTGGGAGGACGTGCCGGCCATCTGGCAGGGCGGCCTCGGTATCCCCGGTGGCCTCATGGCCGGTGTGCTGGTCGGGGCGCTGGTGGCCCGCCGCCGGGGCCTGACCATGGCCTCCGCCCTCGACGTGATGGTGCCCACCATCCCGGCGGCCCAGGCCATCGGGCGATGGGGGAACTGGTTCAACCAGGAGGTCTTCGGCCGACCCAGCGACCTCCCGTGGGCGTTGGAGATCGACGCCGCGCACCGTCCGGCGGAGTACGCCACCTCGTCGACCTTCCACCCGACGTTCCTCTACGAGGGGCTCTGGAACGTGGCCCTCGCCGTGGTGCTGGTCCGCGTCGAGCGCCGTGGCCTGCTCCGCCCGGGGTACGTGACCGGCCTGTGGGTGTTCGGATACGGGCTGGGGCGCCTCTGGGTGGAGGCGCTGCGCAGCGATGCCGCCTCGCTGGTGGCTGGAGTCCGGGTCAACGTCTGGGTGGCGCTGGTGGCCATCACGGTGGGTGGCGTAGTGGCCTGGCGGGGCCGGGTCCGACCCGGCGTAACCGGCGGAGAGGTGGCTGGCGGTGTCTGAGGTCTTGCCCAGGCGGAACATCAAGCGGGTCGAGCGCACGTTCGCCTTCCTGGACCTGTGCGGGTTCACCGCGTTCACCGATCGCCACGGCGACGAGGACGCCTACGACGTGGTCGCCGGCTTCCGTTCCGCCGTTCGACAGGTGGCCGCCGAGCGGGGGGTCCGCATCGCCAAGTGGTTGGGCGACGGCGTGATGATGGTCGGCGTCCTGCCCGAGGAACTGGTCGAGGCGGTGGTCGACATCGAGGGCCTGGTCGACGAGGCGGGATCGCCGCTGGCCATGCGGGCCGGCATCGCCAGGGGGCCGACGATGCTGATCGACGGCGACGATCACGTGGGGCCGGCGGTCATCCTGGCTTCCCGGCTGTGCGACCTGGCCGAGCCCCACCAGGTGCTGGCCGAGGCGGGCACGGTCGACAACCCGTACATGGCCAACGTGGAGGAGGAGCCGCACGACCTGATGGCCGTGGACGGCTTCGAGCGGAAGGTCGATGTCGTACGTCTGGTGCCGCCGGGTGGCGATGTCCACGGCACCGCCGATCGACGGTCCTGACCGGATCCGGTGGTCCGCCGACCGGTGACCCCGTTCGAGTCCGATGTGGCCGCCGTGCTGGATGCCCTCCGGCCCGGCGAGGTGGTGTCCTACGGCGAGGTGGCTGCTGAGGCCGGCCATCCGGGCGCCCACCGGGCCGTCGGCCGGTTCCTGCGGGACCACGGTGGCCACCACTGGTGGCGCGTGGTCACCTCGACCGGCCGCCTGGTGCCCGGCAACGAGGAGGCCCAGGCCCGCCTGCTGGCCGCCGAGGGCGTGGAGGTCCGCGATGGTCGGGTACGGCCTGCCTGACCCCTGTCGTCCACCAGACCCCGTCGACGGGCAACCTCGCCGGTAGGCTGACGGCACCCGTACGGGTTCGTCGGCCGCTTGCACGCCGACCCCCGACGGCCTCGTCACCCGGGAAGAGCGGTGGCGGACCCGCCGAGGCGCGGGTGACGACACGGCGGTACGGCCGCCGGGAAGCACAGGAACCCATGACGACGACCCAGTTCGCCGATCTGGGCATCGACCAGGATCTGGTCGACGCCCTCTCCGGGCGGGGCATCACCACCCCGTTCGACATCCAGGCGCTCACCATCCCCGACGGCCTGGCCGGCCGCGACGTGTGCGGCAAGGCCAAGACCGGTTCGGGCAAGACCCTGGCCTTCGGCATCCCGCTGATCCAGCGGCTGCCCCGGGGGACCCCGAAGCGGCCCACCGGTCTGGCCCTCGTGCCGACCCGCGAGCTGGCCGTCCAGGTCTGCCGGGAGCTCGAGCCGCTGGCCGAGGTCCGTGGGCTCCGCATCGAGGCCATCTACGGAGGCACCCCGATCGAGAAGCAGATCGCCGCCCTCTCCAAGGGGGTCGACTTCGTCGTCGCCACCCCGGGCCGCATGATCGACCTCATCCAGCAGGAGGAGCTCTCGGTGGCCGACCTGGCCGGCGTGGTCATCGACGAGGCCGACCGCATGGCCGACATGGGCTTCATGCCCCAGGTCGAGTGGATCCTGCGTCGGGCCGAGAAGGAGCACCAGACCCTGCTGTTCTCGGCCACCCTGGACGGCATGGTCGGTGCGCTCATCAGCCGGTACCAGAGCGACCCGGTGACCCACGAGGTGGCATCCCGTGAGGTCACGGTGGCCGAGATGGAGCACCGCTTCCTGGCCGTCCACGAGATGGACCGGGTCCGGGTGGCGGCGCGGATCATCAACGCCTCGAACCGGACCATCGTGTTCTCCCGTACCAAGTGGGGGGCTGACAAGTTGGCCGGCAAGCTGGTCGACGAGGGGGTGAAGGCGGCCGCCATCCACGGCGACCTGCGCCAGGCCCAGCGCGAGAAGGCCCTGGCCGACTTCACCGACGGGAAGATCCGGTGCCTGGTGGCCACCGACGTGGCCGCCCGGGGCATCCACGTGGACGACGTCGACGTGGTCATCCACTATGACCCGCCGTCCGATGCCAAGACCTACCTCCACCGGTCCGGTCGTACGGCCCGGGCCGGCGAGTCCGGCGTCGTGGTCAGCATGGTGCTCTGGAACGAGGAACTCGAGGTGCGCAAGCTGCTGCGGCGCCTCGGGATGAAGCAGCCCATCGTCGAGGTGTACTCCAACGACGGCCGGCTCGACGACCTGATGGCGTGGGACCCGGCCGCCGAGGCTGCCTGACCTCCGACGAGGTCGATGACCTGGCCGCCACGCTGGCGGCCGACCTCCAGCGGGTCGACGACCGTCGGGCCCGTGGAGCGTTCTTCACGCCGCCCGACGTGGCGGCCCGCCTGACCGCCCTGGCCGTCGGGCCCGGTCGCGGTCCGGGAGGTCGACCGACCACCACGGTGGTCGACCCGGCGTGCGGCGCCGGGGTGTTCCTGCTGGCCGCCGGCCGTCTCCTCGTCGAGCACGGGATCGCCGAGCCGGCGACCGTGGTCCGCCGGCACCTGTACGGAGCCGACGTCGACCCGGCGTCGGTGGCCGCCACCCGACGGATCCTGGCGGCGTGGGCTGACGTGGACCCCGACGAGGTGGTCGGGGTGGTGGTGGGTGACCCCCTCCACGACGGACGGGCCGTCTGGCCGGACGGGCCCGTCGACGGTTTCGACGCCGTGGTCGGCAACCCGCCGTTCCTGGGCCAGTTGCGGTCCTCGACGGCGGTGTCGGTTGCCGACCGGTCGGCCCTGCGGTCGAGGTACCCGGGGCTGGTCGGGGCCTACACCGACGTGGCGTGGCTCTTCCTGGCCGCCGGCCTCGACCTGCTGGCCGACGCCGGTCGGATGGTGTTGATCCAGCCCCAGTCGCTCCTGGCGGCCCGGGACGGGGGTCCGGTAAGGGACCTGATGGTGTCCGGTGCGTCGCTGGAGGCCCTGTGGTGGGACCGGTCGGGAGTGTTCGCCGGGCACACCGAGGTGTGCGCCCCGCTGGTGCAACGGACGGCGGCCGGCCCTGCTGATGGGATGGCCGGTGGGATGGCTGGTGGGATGGC
>CAYWBE010000112.1:0-2203 GCA_964456295.1 uncultured Candidatus Nemicrothrix sp. | reverse complement strand
GGTGGGATGGCTGGTGGGATGGCCGGTGGCGTGGAGGTCCTGGTGGACCGCGGTGTGGAGGTGGCCGGAAGGTCGCCCACCCCGGCGCCGGGGGAGACGTGGGGCGGGGTGGTCGCCGAGGTGCTGGGCATCCCCCGGGGCCCGGCGGTGGACGGCGACCCGACGGTCGGCCGCATCGGCGACCTGGCCGGCACGACCGCCGGGTTCCGCCAGCACTTCTACGGGCTGGCCGCCGGGGTGGCCGAGCGGACCGGTGCCGCCGACCACCGACCGCCGATGGTGACCACGGCGTCGGTGGACCCGTTGCGCCTCCGATGGGCCGAGCGGCCCTGCCGTTTCGACGGTCGACGCTGGCAGGCGCCGGTGGTGGACCTCGCCGAGGTGGCTGTCGCCGATCCCGAGGTGGGGCAGTGGTTCACCGACCGGTGCCGGCCGAAGCTCCTGGTGGCCTCCCAGACCGCGGTGGTCGAGGTGGTGGTCGACCCGACGGGCGACCTCGTGCCCGTCACCCCGTTGGTGGTGGTCGAACCGGACGACCCGGCCGACACGGAGGCCCTGTGGCGGCTGGCCGCCGCGCTCTCGGCGCCGTCGATCAGCGCCCTGGCCGTGCGGCGGTCTCTGGGGGCTGCCCGATCAGGGGGCCGGCTCCGACTCTCGGCCGGCCAGGTGGCCGACCTGCCGCTGCCGGTGGATGCTGCGGCGTGGGCCGACGGGGCGGTGCTGGCACGGGACCTGCACCGACCGGTCCACCCACGGATCGGGGCGGCGACCGTGGTCGATGGCGCCGCCTGGAGGGCCTTCGGGAGGGCCATGGCGGTGGCCTACGGGGTAACCGGACACGACGAGGTGGAGACCCTCGTGGACTGGTGGTGGGCCAGGCACCCGGCCCGCCACTGAACGCGCCACGGCTGGTGGGACGGCACCGGAAATCGACATGGCGTCCAAACGCGTCGCCCCGTCTACACTGGTCGCAACAACATCACGAGAGGCCCGGTTCGCCGGGTCCGGCAACCTGGGACGGACACCCAAGGTGCTCGCCCACCGGAGACGGTGGGGATGTGGCCCCGAGAGGGGCAACGAAGTGTCCGCCGGCTGGCCTACGGGCCACGCTGTCGGCGCCGAGCGCGGTGGGCGTCCTGCTGGAGAGCAGCGACATGACGCACGAACCGACGAGCAGCAGCGGGCAGACCGTTCCGCCGTCGATCGGCGCGTCCCCGGGCCTGCCGCTCCATCCCCGTGCCTACTCGCCCGACCTCCCGGTCACCGGTGCATGGCGCCCCGGCGACCCGCTGGGAGGACGGCAGTTCACGTCGGTGGGGGGTGGACGACCGTTGGCCCTGGAGAGCGGCGAGGTGCTGGCCGACATCGAGGTGGCCTACGAGACCTGGGGTGAACTGTCCCCCGGAGCCGACAACGCCATCCTCATCTGCCACGCCCTGACCGGTGACAGCCACGCCCACGGAGCATCCGGCGACGGCCACGCCACCGAGGGCTGGTGGAACGGCGTGGTCGGGCCGGGTCGGGGCATCGATACCGACCGCCACTTCGTGGTGTGCGTGAACGCCCTCGGCGGGTGCCAGGGCTCGACCGGCCCCTCCTCGGTGGACCCGTCGACCGGCCGGCCCTACGGCTCGTCGTTCCCGACGGTGACCTCCCGTGACATCGTGCGTTGTCAGGCCGCGGTGGCCGACCACCTGGGCATCGACCGGTGGCTGGCCGTGGTGGGCGGTTCGATGGGTGGCATGCAGGTGCTGGAGTGGGGGGTCATGTACCCCGACCGCGTCCGGTCCATCTCACCGATCGCCACCGCCCTGGCGGCCGGCGCCCAGCAGGTGGCGTGGAGTGCGGTCGGTCGCACGGCCCTGGCTCTCGATCCCCGATTCCGGGGCGGCGACTACTACGACGCGGATCCCGGCGACGGGCCGTTCGCCGGCCTGGCCATTGCCCGTTCGGTGGCCCAGATCACGTACCGCAGCAACGAGGTGTTCGACGACCGGTTCGCCCGGGACCTCGTCAATCCGCGGGCGCTGTTCGGTCGGTGGGACCGGTTCCAGGTTGAGTCGTACCTCGACTACCACGGCGAGAAGTTGGTCCGGCGGTTCGACGCCAACAGCTACCTCGTCCTGAACCGGGCCATGGACCTCCACGACCTGGCCCGCGACCGTGGCGGCATGGACCTCGCAGTGGGCCGCCTCGCCCACCT
>CAYWBE010000111.1:0-5992 GCA_964456295.1 uncultured Candidatus Nemicrothrix sp. | reverse complement strand
CAACTCGGGAACGGGCATCCGCCTACTGGCCGGGATGCTGGCCGGCCTGCCCTTCTCCACGGTCCTGGACGGGGACGCCTCGATCCGGCGGCGGCCGATGGACCGGGTCCTGGAGCCGCTCCGGGCCATGGGAGCGTCGGTGGCCGGCCGGGACGGCGCCGGTCTGGCCCCCCTGGTCATCGACGGTGGCCCCCTGCGGGGCATCGAGTACCGGCTCCCGGTGGCCAGCGCCCAGGTCAAGGGCTGCGTCCTGTTCGCCGGGCTGTCGGCCGACGGACCGACCACGGTGGTCGAGGACCGTCCGACGAGGGCCCACACCGAGGAACTGATGGCGGCCACCGGCGTCGAGGTGACCCGGTCGTACGCCGACGGCCTGGACCGGGTCACGGTTGCACCGGGTCGACCCGGGCCCTTCACCCACGACGTGGCCGGCGATCCGTCCCAGGCCGCCTTCTGGGCCGTAGCGGCCTCGGTGGTGCCCGGCTCCGACGTGGTGGTGGGCAACGTCTACGCCGGGCCGGCCCGCTCGGGGTTCGTCGACGTCCTGGCCCGCATGGGTGCCGACCTGGCCCACGATCCGGCCACCGGAGACCTGGCGGTCCGGCATTCCGGCCTGACCGGCACCGTGGTGACGCCCGACGAGGTCCCGGGCCTGGTCGACGAGGTGCCGATCCTGGCCGTTGCCGCGGCCTGCGCCGAGGGAGAGACGCGTTTCGAGGGGGTGGGGGAACTCCGGGTCAAGGAGAGCGACCGCCTGGCCACCGTGGAGTCCGAGCTGGGCCGCATGGGTGCGGACGTCCGGGTCGACGGTGACACCCTGGTGGTGCGGGGAGGGCCGCTGCGGGGAGCAGGGGTCGCCTCCCACCACGACCACCGGATCGCCATGTCGTGTGCGGTGGCCGGCCTGGTGGCCGATGGCCCGACGGCCATCGACGGCTGGGAGGCGGTGGCCACCAGCTACCCGGGCTTCGCCGACCACCTGGCCGCCCTGCGGGGAGGTGGCTGAGCCGTGGCCCTCCGGGTGATCGCCATCGACGGACCGGCCGGGTCGGGGAAGTCGACGGTGGCCCGCGCCGTCGCCGATCGCCTGGCGCTCGCCTACCTGGACACCGGTGCCATGTACCGGGGCGTGGCCCACGCCGTGCTCCGGCGGGGCATCGATCCGGCCGACCGGTCCGCGGTGTCCGAGGTGGCCCGGACGGTGTCCCTGGAGGTGTCCCGGTCCCACTGCCTGGTCGACGGCGAGGATGCGTCGGCGGCCATCCGTGGCCCGGAGGTCACCGCAGCGGTGAGCGCGGTGGCCGCCAACCCGGAGGTCCGCGCCGAGATGGTGGCTCGCCAGCGTGCGTGGGTGGTCGAGTCGGGTGGCGGGGTCATGGAGGGTCGCGACATCGGGTCGGTGGTGTTCCCCGATGCCGAGCTGAAGGTGTACCTGACCGCCTCGCCGGAGGTCCGGGCCCGCCGCCGGGCGGCCGAGGTCCCCGGCCTGGACGTCGACGCGGTGGCCGCCGACATCCGGCGCCGTGACGATGCCGACTCCAGTCGGACGACCAGCCCCCTGGTGACCGCCGACGGGGCACGGGTGCTGGACACCTCCGAACTGACCGTGGACGGTGCGGTGGACGCCATCGTGGGGATGCTGTCGTGAGTGGGACCGGGGACGGGAACGGGAACGACGGGCCGACGGTCGACGGGTCGGCTGACGGTGACGGCGGCAGCGACCTGGGGCGGGAGATGTCGCTGCTGGACGGGATCGTCTACCGGGTCTGCTGGTCGGCCCTCTGGCTGCTGTGCAAGGCCTGGTTCCGGTTCCGGGTGGTCGGCAAGGGGAACCTCCCGTCGGTGGAGCCGTACATCCTGGCTCCGGTCCACCGTTCGTACCTCGACACGCCGGTCGGTGGCATGGTGACCGCCCGGAGGCAGCGGTTCCTGGGCAAGGAGTCGTTGTGGCGGAGTCGGGTCGCCGGTCGTTTCCTGACCATCGTCGGTGGGTTCCCGGTCGAGCGGGGCACCGCGGACCGGGCGGCGCTGCGGGCCTGTCAGGAGGTCCTGGAGCGGGGCGAGCCGATGGTCATGTTCCCCGAGGGGACACGCCAGTACGGCCCGGTGGTGCGGGCCGACCTCATGCACGCCGGGCCGGCCTTCGTGGCCGCCCGGGCCGGGGTCCCGCTGGTGCCGATGGGCATCGCCGGCACCGACCACGCCATGCCCGGTGGGTCGCCCCGCATCAGGCCGATCCGGGTGGTGATGGTGGTCGGTGAACCGATCCGCCCGCCCGTCGTGGAGGGTCGGGTGCCCCGCCGGGTGGTGGCCGACCTCACCGAGGAACTCCGACAGGGGATGCAGGCCTGCTTCGACGAGGCCCAGCGGCTCGCCGGTCGACCGGCCCTGCCCGACCCCGACCCGCCGGAGCCTCAGGTCAGCTGACGGAACCGAGCCGGTCCAGGGCCGTCAGGGCGTCCGACGCGTCGATGGCCCGGTCGTCCAGGTGGGTGGTGGGGGTCGGGGCGGTGAAGCCCAGCGCGGCGAATCCCCGGATGACGTGCAGGAGGTCCCGGAGGTTGCGCGGCGGGGGGAAGTACTCGTCCTCCTCGGTGTGGCGGACCGGCTCCACGCCGTCGGTCGGGGCCAGGGCCATGACCACCGCGTCGACCACCTCCTCGGGAGCCGAGGCTCCGGCCGTCACCCCGACCGTGCCGGCCAGATCCGTGGGGAGTTCCTCGGCCCGGTTGATCCACACCACGCGTTCGCAGCCCGCCTCGTTGGCCAGTTGGACCAGCGCCCGGGTGTTGGAGCTGTTGGTGGAGCCGATCACCACCACGGCGTCACAACGGTCCACGAGGTCCAGGAGGGCGCCCTGGCGGTTGGTGGTGGCGAAGCACAGGTCGCTGCGGCCCGGGGACCACAGTTCGGGCCAGCGGTCGGCGGCCGCGTCGACCACGCCACCCCAGTCGCGGTGGCTGAGGGTGGTCTGGGCGAGGATGGCCACGTCGTCGCCCAGGTCGGGCAGTGCCCGGACCTCGTCGGGGTGTTCGACACGGTGGATGGACTCGGGGGCCACGGCGATCGTCCCCTCGGCCTCCTCGTGGCCGGCGTGGCCCACGTACACGATGTGGAAGCCCTTGCGGGCCCGCACCTTGACCTCGTGGTGGACCTTGGTGACCAGCGGACAGACGGCGTCGACGGTGTAGCCGCCCACCTCGTGGGCCCGTCGCACCACCTCGGGGGCCGACCCGTGGGCCGACAGCATCACCGGCGAACCGTCGGGCACGTCGCCGATGTCGTCCACGAACACCACGCCGAGGGCCTCGAAGCGCTCCACCACCAACTTGTTGTGGACGATCTCGTGGTAGCAGTAGACGGGTTCGTCGAACGCCCGGACCATCCAGGTCAGGGCCTTGATGGCCATCTCCACGCCGGCACAGAAGCCCCGGGGCTCGGCCAGCAGCACCCGCTGCACGCGGCCGGAGCGCTCGAGAGGGGTGGACGCCTCGTTGGCCGGCGGATCGGCGTCAGGAGTCACGTGGCGACCCTACCGGTGGCTGAACCGATGGTCGGTAGCCTTGGAGGCATGTCGGCCCCCGTGGTCGTCGCCGTCACCGCTGATTCGCCCGCTGCACGGGCCGGCGTCCAGCCCGGCGATCGACTCCTGACCATCAACGACCGCGTCCCGCGCGACGTCATCGAGTACCAGCTGCTCGTCGACGAGCCGTCGGTCTCGTTGACCCTGGACTCCGGTGGCCTGGAGCGCGACGTGGTGGTCGACAAGCCCGACGGTTCGCCGCTGGGCGTCGAGGTGGACAGTGCCCTGTTCGACCGGGTCCGCACGTGCGACAACCACTGCGAGTTCTGCTTCATCTACCAGCTGCCGCCCGGCCTGCGCCGCAGCCTCTACGTGAAGGACGACGACTACCGGTTGTCCTTCCTGTACGGGAACTTCACCACGCTCACCCGGTTCACCGAGGCCGACATGGAGCGGGTGCTGTCCGAGGGCCTGGGCCCGCTGTACGTGAGCATCCACGCCACCGACCCGGCCAAGCGGACCGAGATGCTCCGCAATCGACGGGGTGCGACCAGCCTGCGGTGGCTGCGGGCCCTGCTGGACCACGGGGTGGAGGTCCACGGCCAGGTCGTGGTGTGCCCCGGACTGAACGACGGCGCCTGGCTGGAGGACACCCTGGCCGGCGTGGCCGACCGGTTCAGCGACCTGGCCAGCCTGTGCGTGGTGCCCCTCGGAGTGAGCCGCCACAACGACGAGCCCCGGATGCGTGCCCACACGACGGCCGAGGCGGTGGCCGTGGTCGACATCGTGGAGGCGTGGCAGGAGCGGTTCCTGGCCGCCGTGGGTCGGCGCCTCGTGCACGCCGCCGACGAGTACCACCTGTTGGCTGGTCGGGCGTTCCCGCCCGTCGAGTCCTATGAGGACGTGGAGATGACCGAGGACGGCGTGGGCATGGCCCGGGCCTTCGAGTCGGAGTTCCACTCGGTCGCCACCGCCGACGTCGACGACCGGTCCGTGGAGCGGGCGTCGGGCTTCTTCCGGTCCATGGAGGGTGCGCCGGCCCTGGGCTATCGGGCACCCCGGTCCTGTGGCGTCGTGGACGACGGGGGCGCCGATGCGGTGGCCCTCGGTGTGCCGAGGGTGCGGCCCCGCCGTGACGCCCCGATCGGGGTGCTGACCGGGGAGTTGGGCGCCGCGGTACTCGAGCCGCTGATGTCGGCCGTCGGCCGGGACGACGTCCGGGTCCTGGCCGTCGAGAACCGGTTCTTCGGCGGGAACGTGGGGGTGACCGGCCTGATGGTGGGCGAGGACGTGGCCCGGGTGCTGGCCGACGAACCGGCCGGCCACCGGTACCTGCTGCCCGACGTCTGCCTCAGCGGTGGGCGGTTCCTGGACGGGACCACGCCCGATGACCTGCCCCGACCGGTGGAGGTGGTGGCCGCCGACGGACGGTCCCTCCGGACCGCCCTGGAGCCGGTGCCGGCGGGGGATCGACCGGGGGCCAGCGCCGAGGTGGCGTCATGACGGCCGTGGTGGCCATCGTGGGGCGCCCCAACGTGGGCAAGTCGACCCTGCTGAACCGCATCCTCGGTCGACGGGAGGCCATCGTCGAGGAACGCCCCGGGGTGACCCGGGACCGCAAGGAGGTCGAGGCCTCCTGGCAGGGCAGGGAGTTCACGCTGGTGGACACCGGCGGGTGGATGGCCGATGGCGACACCCTGAACGAGAAGGTCAGCCGACAGAGTGAGCGGGCCATCGCCGAGGCCGATGCGGTGCTGTTCGTGGTGGACGCCACGGTGGGCGTCACCGAGGACGACGCCCGGGTGGCGGGTCTGCTGCGGAGCACCGCGGCTCCGGTCGTGGTGGTGGCCAACAAGGTCGACGACCGGGTGCACGAGGCCTCCATCTGGGAGCTCATGGCGCTCGGCCTGGGCGAGCCGGCGCCGGTGAGTGCCCTCCATGGCCGGGGCACCGGCGACCTCCTGGACCGCCTGGTGGCCTCCCTGCCCGACGAGGCGCCGGTGGAGGTGGTGGCCGACGACGAACCCCCCGCCGACCGGATCGTGGGGGTGACCCTGGTGGGGCGCCCCAACGTCGGCAAGTCGACGTTGTTCAACCGCCTGACCGGCGAGGACCGCTCGGTGGTCCACGACCGTCCCGGCACCACCCGGGACACCGTGGACACCGTGGTGGAGACCGACACCGGGCCGGTGCGTTTCATCGACACCGCGGGGATGCGGCGCAAGGCCCGCATCGACGAGGAGACCGAGTACTACTCGCTGGTGCGGGCGCTGAAGGCGGTCGACACCGCGGACGTGGCCCTGCTGGTCATCGACGCCACTCTGGGGGTGACCCACCAGGACCAGCGCCTGGCCGAGCGGGTGGACGCCGCCGGGTGCCCGATCGTGGTGCTCCTGAACAAGTGGGACCTGTGTGACGCCGAGCAGCGTGAGGACGCGATGATCCAGGTGGGGGACAAGCTCCACTTCG
>CAYWBE010000110.1:0-6025 GCA_964456295.1 uncultured Candidatus Nemicrothrix sp. | reverse complement strand
TCGACCACCCGGAGGGCTACCGCTACGACCCCTCGCTCACCGAGGACGCCGGCACGACCACCGACATCGCCCTGGTGACGAGGCGCTGACCGTCAGGGGCCGAGGACGGCCTCCAGGTGGGGGTTGGCGAAGCGGCGGGTCGGATCCAGGCGGTCGCGGGCCTCCTGGAAGCGGTCCCACTGCGGGTAGCGGTCGGCCAGGGTGGCCGCCGTCTGGAAGTGGAGCTTCCCCCAGTGGGGTCGCCCGCCGTAGTCGTCCATGATCGCCTCCACCCCCCGGAAGTACTGCTCGTACGGCGTCCCCCGGAACACGTGGACGGCCAGGAAACAGCTGTCGCGTCCCTCGGCGGTG
This sequence comes from uncultured Candidatus Nemicrothrix sp., assembly GCA_964456295.1. Lineage (GTDB taxonomy): Bacteria > Actinomycetota > Acidimicrobiia > Acidimicrobiales > MedAcidi-G1 > UBA9410. The sequence continues at coordinate 5,674 of CAYWBE010000110.1, read as the reverse complement.
GACAGGGGGATGTCGTCACCACCCAGGATCCGGAACTCCACCGGAAAGCTGACCGGCCGGTCCAGCGTGTCGACGAGGGCCCGCACCCTGGTGAACGCCTCCAGCCCGTACTCCCGGGGCACGGCGTACTCCATCTCCAGGAACCGGACCCGCCGCTCGCTGGCGAACACCTCATAGGAGGTGGTCAGGTACTCGGCCCGCCCCGTCCCGTCGAACACCAGGTTGTTGAGCCGCGGGATGGCCGACGGTCGGATCCGTCCGAGGTGGTTCATGGCCCCGAAGGCGACGTTCTCCAGCAGTTCCTTGTTCTTGAAGCGCTTCCACCGGCGACGGGCCGCATGGCCCATGTTCCGGGCCGGCGGGGGCGCCTCGATGGTGCGGGTGTTGCGCTTCACCTGGGCCAGGCCGGTGTGGGGCATCCAGAAGAACTCGGCGTGGTCGGTCTCCCCGGCCCACCCGTCAAAGCCGGCCACCACGTCGTCGACCGGCATGATCTCGTCGACGGCGTGCAGGTTGAACGCCGGCACGCACTGCAGGATGACCTCGGTGACCACCCCGAGGGCTCCGAGGCCCACCCGGGCCACGTCGCGCAGGTCCGGGTCGTGGTCGTCGTCGAGTACCACCACCGTCCCGTCGCCGGCCACCAGCCGTAGGCCGACCACCGCCGCCGCGATGGACCGGAAGCCCAGGCCGGTGCCGTGGGTCGACGTCGAGATGGCCCCGGCCACCGACTGGTAGGCGACGTCGCCCAGGTTGGGCATGGCCAGGCCCCGGGCGCCGAGCAGGGGGTTCAGGTCGAACAGGCGGGTGCCGGCCCGGACGGTCACCCGGCCGGTGTCCTCGTCGACGGCCACCACTCCGGCCAGCCCGTCCAGAGTGACCAGCACGTCGTCGGTACGGGCCACCCCGGTGAACGAGTGGGCCGCTCCCACCACCCGCACCCGCAGTCCGTCCCCGGCCGCCCGACGCACCAGGTCGACCACCTCGGCCTCGGTGGTCGGCCGCTCGATCCGGGCCGGGCGGCTGCGCTGGTTGCCGGCCCAGTTTCGCCACGTCCCGTCGGCCCGGATGCCACCACCGGCCCTCGACGCGCTCACCGGATCACCAACCCCGCAGGTCGACCGGCCACGACTCCAGGACCTCGGCGTCGCCGCCCGCCGTGGCGTCGTCCACCAGGTGGAGCACCTCGTGCTTGGCGATCGTCGGGTCGATGTGGGCGGGACGCAGTCCCACCCGGTCGCCGACCGACCAGGCACCACCAGCCACCGTCGTGTGCTCGTCGGAGCAGAACAGCACCTCGGCGGGCCCGCCGCCCCCGTCGGACGGGTCGACCACCCGGGGATCACCACTGTCCATGGCCAGGGCCTTCAGGCCACCGTCGAGTGCCGCATGCCGCCCAGCACGAACCGACACCACGGTGGTGAGCAGCACCAACCCCTCGTCGAACGGCAGGCCCAGGCGGGCGTAGTCGCCGTCCATCAGGACGAACGACCCGGCCTGGAGCTCGGTGACCACCTCGTTGCAGTCCCACGTGCCGGTGCCGCCACCGGACACCACGTCGCCACCCACCTCGGCGTGGGCGACGGTCAGGACGGCCATGGCCCGGGCCGTGCGGTCCCGCCGCTCGTCGGCGTCGACCACGTGCTGGAGGTGGCCCTCGTATCCCATGGTGCCGCGCACGACCAGCCCGGCGGCCCGGGCCTCGTCGGCCAGACGGGGGGCGTCGGCGGGATCGCAGCCGCACCGGGGCATGCCCACGTCCACGTCGACCAGCACCTCGTGGAGGCCGGCTGCGGCAGCCACGGCGATCGTCTCGGGCGAATCCACGGCCACCGTCACCCGGGCCCCGGTCGCGACCACCGCGGCCAGGCGAGCCGCAGCCCTCGGGTCCACCACCTCGTTGGCCAGCAGGAGGTCATCGCCCAGGCCGACGGCGGCCATGCCCTCCAACTCCCGGACGGTGGCCCCGCAGAAGCCACGATGGCCCGCGGCGGCAAGCCGGGCAGCCAGAGCCGTGCACTTGAAGGCCTTGACATGGGGGCGCAACGCGGCGCCCGGCCGGGCCGCCGACATGGTCGCCACGTTGGCGTCCAGCACGCCGACGTCGGCCAGCAGGGCCGGGGTGGTCAGGTCACCGGCCCGCACGTGCCCGTCTCCCCCAGCCGCTCAGGCGCGTCTCGACTCGGCCCACGACATCCCCCGCTCCACGTCTACCTCCCGGGGCAGGCCCAGCACCCGCTCGGCGATGATGTTGCGCTGCACGGCGAACGTCCCCCCGCCCAGGGTGAGCGCCGGTGCGAACACGTACCCGTAGTGCCAGATGGCCGACACGTCGGGGAACTGCCGGGTCTCCAGTCGGTTCTCGGTGGTGCCCTCCGACTTCGCCTCGTCGAGCCGGCCCGGCGGCCCCGACCCGACCAGCATCCCTGCGGTCCCGGCCACCGACTTGGCCATCTCCATCACGTGCTGCCCGTGCTCGTCGGCCATGGCCTTCTGGATCGACGCCTCGGCGCCCGGCTCCCGTCCGGCGATCTGGGCCGTCAACGTCCGGAGCCGGTTCAGGCGAAGCACCTCGGCCTCACACCACAGGCCGGCCAGGCGCTGGCGCTCCACGGGATCGGCCACCCCGCCGGACTGGCGGACCAGGTCCAGCAGGTCGTCGGCCGACGGACCCTCGCCCCACAACGACCCGGCCGACGACAACGACACCCGCTCGTTGGCCAGCGTCACCCGGGTCAGGCGCCAGCCATCGCCCTCGGCCCCCACGAGGTTCGCCGCCGGGATCCGGACGTCGTCGAAGAACACCTGGTTGAACGAATGGGCCGTCGTGGCGTCGATGATCGGCGTCATCGTGAGCCCGGGAAGGTCGGTCGGGCAGATGAAGTACGAGATGCCCTTGTGCTTGGGCTGGTCCGGGTCGCTCCGGGCGATCAGGATGCCGAACTGCGCCTTGTGGCCCGCGCTGGTCCAGATCTTGGACCCGTTGACCACGTACTCGTCCCCGTCGCGCACCGCCCTCGTCGAGAGGTTGGCCAGGTCCGAACCGGCCTCGGTCTCGGAGAACATCTGGCACCAGAACTCCTCACCGGTGAAAATCGGGTCCAGGTAGCGGGCCTTCTGTTCCTCGCTGCCGGCCATGGCGATGGTCGGCGCCGCCCAACCGATGCCGATCGGGTTCTCAGGCCGTCGCACCCCGGCCCGCCGGAGTTCCTCGTCGACGATGACCTGGTGCATCGGATCGGCGTCGATGCCGTAGGGCGCCGGCCAGTGGGGCACCACGTAGCCGGCCTCGTGGAGCTGGTGGCCCGTGGGCTCGGGGTGGTCGGCCAACCACTTCCGGACGGCCAGGCGCCGGGGATCGTCGTCGGCGGGAAGGTCGAAGTCCACGGGATCGAGTCTGACCCCCGGGACGGTCAGGCCAGCAAGCGGGCCACGACCCGACGCTGGATGCCGAACGGCACCACCCCGCGGGCCGCCCACCGCAGCCACGCACCCCGCCCCACCGGCCGACGGGTGAGCGGACGCCCCCCGGAGAAGCAGGCGGCCACCGTGCGGGCCACCACCGCCGGGTCGCCACCGGCCTCGGCGGCCTTCCGGTCGGCGTCGGCCATGGCCTCGGCCAGCGCGGCGTACGGCCCGTCGGGATCACCGTGCCAGGAGTCGTCCCGCCAGATCCCGGTGGGGTACGCCCCCGGCTCGACGAGGGCCACGTCGATCCCGTGGGGCCCGACCTCGAAGGCCAGCGATTCGGCGAACCCCTCGACCCCCCACTTGGACGCCGCGTAGGCCGACCACGTGGGCAGGCCACCCAGGCCGCTGGAACTGGACACGAACACGATGCGTCCCCCGTGGGGGCGCATCCGGGGCAGGGCGGCGTGGGTGACGGCCAGCGTGCCCAGCAGGTTCGTCTCGACGACCCGACCCGCCTCGGCCGGCGGCAGTTCCTCGAACGGCCCGACCGACACCACGCCGGCGTTGTTGACGAGCCCGACGATCCGGCCCACGTCGCCGGCCAGTTCCACCCATCGGTCGGCCCGGGCGAACGCCCCGGCGATCGAGGCCGGGTCGGTGACGTCCATCTGGAGAACCTCCACCCGGTCGGCCACCTCGGCGGCGGCCAGGGCAGCATCCAGCGGCCCCCGACGGTCCAGGTCGCGCATGGTGGCCGCCACCCGGTGACCCCGACGGGCCAGTTCCACGGTGATGTCGAGACCGAAGCCCGACGAACAGCCGGTGACCATGACGACGCCCTCGGGGCGGCGCGGCGACGCCACCGGCGACGCCTGATGGGTGAGACGGCCGATGATCCGACGCTGGAGGCCGGCCGGCACCACCCCCCGGGCGGCGAACCGGGCCTGGGCCGTCAACCCGACCGGGTGGCGTAGCCCCCGGCGACCCTCCACGACGGCCACCATGGTCGCCGAGACCGAGGCCGGGTCCAGCGCCCTGGCCCATGCATGGTCGTCCCCGGCCTCCACCGCCTCGACCAGCGGGCCGTACGGCCCATCGGGATCACCGTGCACCGAACCGAGGTCCCAGAGCCCGGTGCGCACCGAGGCCGGCTCGACGAGCGAGACGCCAACCCCCAACGGTTGGAGTTCGTGGGCCAGCGACTCGGCCCATCCCTCCACGGCCCACTTGGAACCGCAGTAGGCGGCCAGCCCGGGCAGCGCGGAGAGCCCGCCGACCGACGACACGACCACGACCCGGGAGCCCTCGGTGGCCCGCAGGGCGGGCAGGGCGGCCCGGGTCACGTGCATGACCCCACCCAGGTTCACCTCGAACAGGCGACGGACCTGGGCGAACGGGGTCTCCTCGAAGGCGCCGGCCACCCGGATCCCGGCGTTGGCCACCACGACGTCCAGCGTCCCGCCGGTGGCGGCCAGCACGGCGGCCACCGCAGCCTCCACGGCAGCCCGGTCGGTGACGTCCACCCTGACCGGTTCGACCGATCCGCCGAAACCGGCCAGGTCCGACCGGGCCAGGGACGACTCACCGGCCCGGAGGTCGAAGCCGAAGACCCGCCACCCCCACCGGGCGAGGTCCGAAGCGGTGGCCTCGCCGATGCCGCCGGCGGCTCCGGTGACGATCGCCGTGCGCATGGACCGAGACTAGGGGCCGCCACCAACGGGAACGGTCAGGGAGCGGGCCGCTCCACGGTGATCCGGTCGCCCCGGCGGATCGTCCCCGACACCACCACCCGGGCGTTGATCCCCCGCAGGTTCATGGCCTTCCCTCCCTCGGAGTTCACGAACCGGTGGGCATCGAGGCCGAACCGCTGGGTGAACTTGGCACAACCCGTGTGGGGTTGGTCGGTCACCTCGACGACCGCGTCGCCGATGGTGAGTCGGGACCAGGCCGGCAGGTCCTCGGGGGTCAGCGACAGGTCCACGGCCAACTGGTCGCCGGCCAACGGGCGCCGCTCGGGATCAGGGGAGACCAGGGCCAGCAGTCGGCTGTTGATGAGGTTCAACTGCATGTCGGGATGGGGGCCACCGTCATCGGTCCGGCTGCTCGCACGCTGGGACCAGTCGTCCCCCACCAGGCCCTCGGCCACGTCCAACTCGCCCACCTCGAGCACCTCGCGCTGATCGACGCCGGGCCGCCGCACGATCAACTCGAGGGTGCCGTCGCCGACCGGTGACCGTCCGACCTCGGCGAGGCCGGCCTCGAG
>CAYWBE010000109.1:0-6031 GCA_964456295.1 uncultured Candidatus Nemicrothrix sp. | reverse complement strand
GGTGGGGCACGCCCTCGTACTGGCCCATCTCGACCCGCTTGGGGTCGATGAGGATCATCCGCACCTGGTCGGGGGTCGACCGCATCAGCACCGACGTGATGAGTGAGTTGATGCACGACGACTTTCCGGCACCGGTCGCCCCGGCGATCAGCAGGTGGGGCATGGTGGCCAGGTTCAGCATCACCGACCGACCGCTGATGTCACGGCCGATGCCGGCCTCGAGTGGATGGCGGGCCTTGGCTGCCTCGGGCGAGGCGAGGATGTCACCGAGGGCCACGACCACCCGGTCCTCGTTGGGCACCTCGATGCCGATGGCCTGCTGGCCCGGGATGGGCGCCAGGATCCGGACGTCGGCGGCCGCCAGGGCGTAGGCGATGTCCTTGTTGAGGCTGGTGATGCGGGCCACCTTCACCCCCTCGCCCAACTGCAGGGCGTACCGGGTGACGGTGGGTCCGACGGTCATCTCGGCCAGGCGGGTCTCCACCCCGTGGGCGGCCAGGGCCTCCTGGAGCCGCATGCCGCGCTCCTCCACCACCTTGGCATCGACGTCGTGGGTCTCGCTCCGGGCCAGGTATCCCACCGATGGCAGCCGCCAGGGCGAGTCGGCGATGGCCGGGCCCAACTCGATGGTGAGCTGTTCGCCACCCTCGCCGGCCCTGGCGCGGGCCCTGCGCTTCCTGGGCTTGGAGACGGCGGCCTTCGGCGCTGACGTGGGCTTCGTCGGCGCCGGCTCGGGCGACTCGGGTTCGGGATCGGCTACCGGCACCGGTGGCCTGGGCGACCCCATGCCGCCGATCGGCGGTGTCCCGTGGCCGCCGGGTGGCGTGAGGAGGTTGCCCAACCAGTTCCTCAGGCCCTGGAACGCCGGGCGCAGGCCGGCGAGGGCACCCCGGGCCGCGTGGCGGGCCGTGAAGACCGCTCCCCGGGCGGCGCCGCGGGCCGCCTGACGGGCCGTGGTGCGGGTGATGACCGCCATGGCGACGAGGCCCACGCCAACGAGGACCAGCACGGCACCCCAGGTGGCCACCACGGCCTCCAGGCCACCGCCGATGCCGACGCCGACCAGGCCGCCGGCCCGACCGAGGCCCTCGGCGCCATCGTCGATGCCCGGACGGTCCCGGGCGATGTGGAGGATGCCGGTCACCGAGACCACGGCCATGACCAGCCCGACGGGTAGCCGCCGGGAGATCTCGCCGAACTCGCTGCGTTCGCGGAACATGGCCAGCCCGGTGCCGACCATGGCCACCGGGAGCAGGACCCGGGTCGAGCCGACCGACCAGCCCAGGCCGGAGTCGAGGAGCCGACCGAACACGCCGGCCCGTTCCAGGTAGACCGACAGGCCGGTCAGGAGGCCACCGACCACCAGCAGCAGGCCGAGGATCTCGTCGCCCCGACCACCGAAGGCGGCCCGGGCCATGCGCCGCACGGCCGACTCGCGTGCGTCGTCCTCCTTCGCTGGCCCCTTCGCAGGCCCCTTGGACCGACTCGCCGAGGAGCCCCGGGGGGCCTTCGGATCGGGGCCGGAATCCGGGCGCGCAGAACGGTCAGCCATCGATTTCGACGGTACCACCGGGGTGCGACAGCACCGGGGCAGCCACGGTCCCCGGGAGCGGGCTCAGCGGACCTCGACGACGGGCACCAGCGTCGGCTTGCGACCCGTCCGACGCGACACCAGGCGACCGGTGGCCCGCCGGGCGAGCCGCCCCAGTTCGTGGGCATCACGGTTGCCGTCGGCCAGCGGTCCAGCCAGCGCATCGGTCACCTCGGCCACCACCTGGGCGTGCCATTCCTCCCGATCGTCGGGTTCCACCCAGCCCCGGCTCTCCACCACCGGTGGCTCCACCAGACGACCCTTCCGAGCATCGACCAGCACCCGGACGAACACGAAGCCCTCGCCGGACATGGCCCGGCGTTCCTCCAGCAGGTCGTCGGACACCGGCCGGCCCGACTCGTCGACCATCACGTGCCCATCGGGCACCCGACCGGCGTGGGCCACCCCGTCGCCGGTCAACTTCACCCGATCGCCGTCGGTGCACCGCAGCACCCGACGCTCGGCCATGCCCCGCCCGAGGGCCAGGTCGTGGTGGGCCACCAGGTGGGCGTACTCACCGTGGACCGGGATGAACAGGTCGGGGTCGGCCGCATCGTGCAGGGCCAGCAACTCGTCGGCCTTGCCGTGCCCGGTGGTGTGCACGCCCAACTGGCCACTGTGGACCAGACGGGCCCCTCGTCGGGCCAGGGCGTTGTGGAGCCGGGCCACCGCGGCCTCGTTGCCCGGGATGGGATGCGACGAGAACACCACGGTGTCACCGTCGCCCACCGTCACGAAGCGGTGGCGACCCTGACCCATCAGGTTCAGGGCGGCCCGGGGCTCACCCTGGGAGCCGGTGCACACGATGCAGGTACGGGCCGGATCCAGGTCGTCCAGCTCGGAATCGGTGGCCAGCATCCGGTCCGAGATCCGCAGCAGGCCCAGCTCGCGGGCCAGCGTCGTGTTGCGGACCATCGACGGCCCCATGACGACCAGCGTCCGATCGGTGGCCGCCGCGGCGTCGGCCACCTGCTGGATGCGGTGCACATGGCTGGAGAACGCCCCGATGATGATCCGCCGGCCCTCGTTCTCGTCGAACACCTGGCGCAGTACCGGCCCGATGGTCGACTCCGACGTGGACGACCCGGCCGACCCGGCGTTGGTCGAATCGGCCAGCAGCAGGCGGATGCCGCCGTCGGCGGCCAGTTCCCGGACCCGGTCCAGGTCGGTGACCCGACCGTCGATGGGGGTCGGGTCCAGCTTGAAGTCACTCGAGTGGAGGATCCGGCCCTGGGGCGTGCCGAACACCGTCATCAGGCCGCTGGGCGTCGAGTGGGTGACGGGCAGGAACTCGCAGTCGAACGGGCCGATGGGCAGCCGGGTGTGGTCGTCCAGCGGGATCAGGTCCGGCACCGGCACCCCGGCCGACTTGAGCTTCCCGCGGACCATGCCGAGGGTGAACGGCGCCCCGTAGATGGGCAGGGTGGCCCCCCGCTCCCCCAGGGCCCGCAGCAGGTACGGCAGCCCGCCGATGTGGTCCTCATGTGCGTGGGTGACCACGCACGCCTCGAGGCGGTCGGCCCGCTCCAACAACCACCCGAAGTCGGGCAGCACGGCGTCCACGCCCGGCATGTCGTCGGGGAAGAGCTGGCCACAGTCCAGCAACACGATCCGGCCGTGGGCCTCCAGGGCCGCGCAGTTGCGGCCGATCTCGCCCAGGCCGCCGAAGAACGTCAGGTGGACGGGTGCAGCCATGGGTTCAGTCCTCGGGGTGGGTCGGGTCAGCGGCCGAGGCCGGCCAGCACGCCACGGGCCATCTCGCCGAGCCCATCGGGCTCGGGGCCCATGGGGGGCCGGCAGTCGCCGCCCGGTAGGCCGAGGACCTTCATCATGGCCTTGGTCGGGATGGGGTTGGGCTTGAGGTCCCCGGACTCGAAGTCCCACGACTCGATGAGCCGCTGGTTCACCGCGGCGGCCCGGGCCACGTCACCGGAGAAGAAGGCATCCATCATCTCGACGGTCTCCGGCGTGGCCCAGTGCGACGCCACGCTGACCACGCCGACGGCACCGACGGCCAACAGGGACAGGGTCAGGGCGTCCTCGCCGCTGTAGACCTCGAAGCCCTCGGGGGCCGCTCCGACCAGGCGGGCCGTCTCGGCCACGTCACCCGCCGCGTCCTTCACGGCCACGATGTTGTCGACCTCGGCCAACTGGACGATGGTGGCCGTGTCGATCTTGCGTCCCGAGCGGGGTGGGATGTCGTACAGCATCACCGGCAGGTCGGTGGCCCCGGCCACGGCCGTGAAGTGGTGCAGCAGCCCGAGTTGCGACGGCCGGTTGTAGTACGGGGTGACGGTGAGGATGGCGTCGGCCCCGGCCTCGGTGCACCGCTCGGTGAGTTCCACGGCGGCCACCGTGTCGTTGCTTCCGGCCCCGGCGATCACGTGGCAGTCCACGGCCCCGGCCACCGCCTCCACGAGGGCGATCTGCTCGTCATGGGTCAGCGTCGGGGACTCACCGGTGGTGCCGGCCAGCACCAGGCCGTCATTGCCCTGGTCGACCAGCCACCTGGCCAGATCGACGGCACCGACGAGGTCCAGGCCACCGTCGGCGTCAAAGGGGGTGATCATGGCGGTGATGACCCGCCCGAACCTGGGTTCCATCGCGTGTTTCCTCCCGTTCCCGTTCGGCCGGCCCTCAGCCGGCCCGCTCACCGGCCCGCTCGATCCCGAGCGTGGCCAGCAGGTTCTCGTGCAGTTCGAACCACACCGTGTGGTACGAGTCGATCATCGGCCGGGTGAACCACTCCACCTCGCCGGCCCGCACCCGGGCCAGAGCCCCCGCGAAGCGGTCGCCGTACCCGTCGAACCGGGCCAGAACGTCGGCTAGGGCGGCGGACACGCCCTGCACCACGACATCAGCGTCGGCCAGGCGGGCGACCACCGCCACATCGTGGGCGGCATCGGCGTGGTCGTTGACGATGGGGTCGCCGTCGGGGGCCTCCGGATCTGGTCGCAACTGCCAGTCGGTGCAGAGCTCGAGGAAGCCCTGGTTGGCCTCCAGGAAGTCCCGGTAGGCACCCTCGACGGCCGGACGGGTACCGGTGGCCTCCAGCTCGGCGGCCAGCAGGGCCTCCCCATGGGACCGACCGTCCGGCGTCAGCATCCAGCCCGACATGCGGCCGTCGCGGTGGCGGGCACGACCGGCGTCGGCCAGCCCGGCCAACCCGGCGTCGACCTCGTCGGCGGCCAGACCGGTGGCGGCGACCACCACGTCGGCGTCCACGAAGCCCCTCACCCGGAGGGCGTGCACGACCAGCAGCTCAGCGGAGCTGGCGTACGGGAGTCCGTCGATCATGGTGGTCACGCTACCCCCGGGTCCCGACGGGCCAGCCGGACGAGGACCAGTGGGTAGCCCACGAGGCCGATCAGGGTGAACACGAACCACTGCACGGCGTACGAGAGGTGTGATCCGTCTCCGAGGTCGGCCACCGGGGTCGGTGCCGGCCAGTCCCCCGGGCCGGTGGTGTCCCCGGCACGTACCCACATGGGGGCGAGAGACACCCCCCACCGGTCGGCCAGCGCGTCCCGGTCGATCCGGTCGACCTCATCGGCGTGACCCCGCTCCCCCGACCGAAAGACGTCCAGCGTTCCGGCCACCACCACCTCGCCGGTGTCGGGCGCCCACGCAGAGCGGTCACCGGCCAGGTAGACGGGCCTCGGCACGAACCCCCGGTCCACCACCACGCCCACCCCGGGATGGATCCCGTCGATCCGCAGCAGGGCCACCACGTGGACGCCGGCCACCCCGTCGCGCGACCGGTTGGCCAGGAGCACCTCGGCTCCCGACTCCCAGGTGCCGGTCACCGTCACCCGGAGGTGGCGCAGGTCCTCGGGCGTGGCTCCACCCTTCAGGGGACCGAAGGCCGTGGCGAGCGGGGCCGCCGGCTGGTCGGCCCGGGCCGCCACCAACGCGTTGTGGTCCCGTCGGGCGTCGAGGCGTCGCAGTTGCCAGAACCCGAGGTTCACGGTGGCCACCAGCAGGGCGGCCACCAGCAGGTGCGAGAGGATCCACGCCGGGCGCAGCAGGCGCCGGACGCCCGGGGTCATGGTCGGGCTCCGGAGTGGGTCAGAGGCCCAGGAGGGCGTCCAGGCCGAGCGTCACGCCGGGGGCATCGCCGATGCGCCGCACGGCCAGCACCACGCCGGGCATGAACGAGGCCCGGTCGGTGGTGTCGTGCCGGATGGTCAGGGTCTGGCCGGTGGTGCCCAGCACCACCTCCTGGTCGGCGACGGCACCCCGCATGCGGAGGCTGTGGATGTGGATGTCGGCCGGCCCGACGCCACCGCGGGATCCGGGCACCACCTCGCGGGTCGTCGGATCGGGCGCCCATTCGGCCGAGGCGGCGGCCATGCGCTCGGCGGTGGCCACCGCGGTGCCCGACGGGGCGTCGACCTTGCCGTCGTGGTGGACCTCGACGATCTCGGCGGTGTCGAACCA
>CAYWBE010000108.1:0-6050 GCA_964456295.1 uncultured Candidatus Nemicrothrix sp. | reverse complement strand
TGCAGACCTACCGTCCGGAGTGGGACGTGCACGTCACGGCCGTCACCGGCGGGCTGACCAGCATCAACGTGGCCGGCCCGAACAGCCGGACGCTGCTGGAGCGCCTCACCGAGGGCGTCGACCTGAGCTCGGACGCCTTCCCCTACTTCAGCGTGCGGACCGGCACGGTGGCCGGCGTGGCCGACTGCATCATCTGGCGCATCGGCTTCACCGGGGAGCTCTCCTACGAGGTCCACGTGCCGTCCGGGCACGCCCTCCACGTGTGGGAGACCCTGCTGGAGACCGGTGCCGACCTGGGTTGTGCGCCGTTCGGCGTCGAGGCCCAGCGGATCCTGCGCCTCGAGAAGGGCCACTACATCGTGGGCCAGGACACCGACGGGCTCTCCAAGGCCCCGACGGCCGGCCTCGGTGGCCTGGTGAAGCTGGACAAGCCCGACACCCTGGGCCTGCCCGAGCTGAAGCACGCCTACGAGCGGTCCGACCTGCCCATCCTGGTGGGCATCCAGACCGTGGACGGCTCGATCGTGCCCGAGGAGGCCGCCCAGATCGTGGACGGCGACTCGAACACCATCCTGGGTCGGATCACCTCCAGTCGGATGTCGCCGACGCTGGGCCGATCGATCTGCCTCGGGCAGGTCGACCCGTCCCTCTCGGCCGCCGGCTCGGAGATCACGGTGCTGCTGGCCGACGGCCGGCGCATCAAGGCCGTGGTGCAGGAGCACCACGCCCACGTCGACCACGAAGGAGCCCGTCAGCGTGTCTGAGACCACGATGCACAGTCCCGTGGACGTCGGTCCCCTCACCTCCCCTGACGGGAGCGTGACCCTGGCCGATGCCTACGCCACCACCAAGGTCCAGGTCCGGGCCGGCGCCGCCACGGCTGCCGCAGCCGCCCTGGGCGTGTCCTACGGGAGCAGCACCCGGAGCGCCGACGGCGACCTGGTGTGCGGCACCCGACCCGACGAGTGGACCATCTACGGAGACCCGGGTCGGTCCGGCGCCATCGCGTCGTCGGTGCCCACCGAGGGCTTCGTGACGGTCATCGACATCACCCACGGTCGGGCCATGCTGCGGATCACCGGTTCGAACGCCACCGCGGCGTTGTCCAAGATCTGCAACCTGGACCTGTCCGACGAGCTCACGCCGAACGGTGCCGTGTTCAGCGGCTCGCTGGGCGCCGTGGGCTGTGACTGGGTGCGCGACGACCAGGGCGGCCAGACGTCGTTCCTGATCAGCTGCGAGCGGTCGTTCGGCAAGTTCCTGTTCATCGCCGTGGCCGACGCCTGCACCGAGTTCGGGCTGTCGGTCCCCCACGGCTGGGAGCTGCACGGGCACTAGTCCCTGACCGGGAATCGTCGAGACGATCCCGGGTGGCGGACACATAGCGGAGTTGCCCGGGATCGTCCGTCGATCCCGGGCCGGAAACGGGTCCATCGTCGGGCTGCCCTAGGGTGCCCCGGCGATGGACCTCGCCGCGTTGACCGCCGTCGACCAGAAGGCGCTGCTGGACGCCGGCAAGGCGTCGTGCCGGGAGCTCCTGGCCGACTGCCGGACCCGGGCCGAGATGACCGAGCCGGTGGTCAACGCCATCCCGACCGCCCACTGGGACACCGCCGAGGAACTTGCCCAACGCCTCGACGACGACCCGACCCTCCTGGCCGGAGCCCCGTTGCGGGGCCTGGTCACCGCCTTCAAGGACCTGGGCGACACCGCCGGGGTACGGACCACCAGCGGCTCGCCTGTATTCGCCGACCGGGTGCCGAGCGTCGATGCGCCCCTCATCGCCCATCTGCGTCGCACCGGCGTGGTTCCGGTCGGCAAGACCAACACGCCGGAGTTCGGCAAGGGCTCCCACACCTTCAACCCGGTCCTCGGCCTGACCCGCAACCCCTGGGACCCCACCCGCAGTGCCGGCGGCTCCAGTGGTGGGGCGGCCGTCGCCCTGGCTTGCGGCTCGCTGTCGATCGCCGACGGTTCGGATCTGGGAGGGTCGCTGCGCAACCCGGCGGCGTTCAACGCGGTGGTCGGGTTCCGGCCGACCACCGGCTCGATTCCGCTGGACGTGAACGCCGATCCACGGACCGACCAGCCCATTGCCGGCCCGATGGGCCGGACGGTGGCCGACGTGGCGCTCCTGTTGGGTGTGATGGCCGAGACTCCGATCCCCGTGGACCCAATGCCGACCACGCCCCGTGTGGCGTTCTCGCCGGACCTGGGCGACCTCCCGGTAGACCCGGCCATCCGTGCCGCCACGGCCCGTGCCCTGGACGCCCTGTCCGGCGCTGGCTGGGAGGTGGTGGAGGCCTGTCCCGACCTGACCGGCGCCGACCGCTGTTTCGAGGATCTCCGCGGGCTCTTCCAGACCTTCAGGATGGCGCCGCTGGTCGACGACGAGCGGGTCAAGGCCACGGCCCGCTACGAGATCCGGCTCGGCCTGTCGCTGGACAGCGACCGCATCGACGGCGCCGTGGCGGCCCAGGCCCGGATCCGGGCCGGCTGGGAGGCCTTCTTCACCGAGGGTCGGTTCGATGCGTTCGTGTCTCCCGCCACCCAGGTACCGCCGTTCCCGGTGGGATTGGAGTGGGTGGACCGGATCGACGACGTCGACCTCCACCACTACACCCACTGGATGCGATCCTGTTCGAGGATCACCGTCACCGGGGCGCCGGCAGCGTCGCTCCCCGTGGGGTTCACCGACGACGGCCTCCCCGTCGGACTCCAGTTGGCCGGGCGTCGGCACGGCGACGTCGACCTGATCGCCGTCCTGGGGGCCGCAGAGGTGGTGTTCGGGACCGCTCCGGCACCCGACATCGGTGCGCTGGCCATCCTCGATCCGAAGACGCTGCCCCCGGGCCCGCTGGGCTGAGGGCCGCCCCCGGCTGGCGTCTGGAGGGGTGTGCCCCCTGACCGTCGGGGGTGATTGCCCCTCATCATCGACCGGCCGTAGATTGCGCGCATCCGGGCCCACCCGAACGGGCCCTCCAGCGCACCGGAGGATCCCCGATGGCGGCATCTCCAGAACCTCTCCGGGTATGGCGCACCGTGGTGCCTGCCGAGTGGATCGACTACAACGGCCACCTCAACGAGGGCTACTACGGGGTGGCGTTCGGCCACGCAACCGACGCCGTGCTGGCCGAGTTGGGCTTCGGCCCCGACTACCTGGCCAACCACGGCACCTTCTACACCGTCGAGACCCGCATCCGGTACCTCCGCGAGGTGAAGCAGGGTGCCGAGATCCGCACCGACTCGCTGGTCCTCGGGGCCGACGCCAAACGGCTCCACGTGCACCACGATCTCTACTCCGGCAATCTGGATGATGAAGGCGCCACCGATCCGGTGGCCACCCAGGAGTGCATGATGCTCCACGTCTCCCAGGGCCCCGACGGGCCCGCGGTGGCCCCCATGGTCGAGCCGGTGGCCACCGCCGCGCTCGCCGCCGCGGCGGCCCATGCCGCCGTTCCGTCCCCCGACCATGTCGGGAAGGGTGTGAGGACCCTGCGTTGAACGCCCCCTCGGTCGCCCGGTCGTCGACCATCTCGTCGCTGCTCGGCGTCTGGGCCCTGTTCCTGGCCTTCGCCTTCCTGCAGGTCGGCAACGGCCTCCAGCGGATCCTGCTGCCCATCCGGGGAGAGTCCGAAGGCATCGGGGCGGGCGCCATGGGCGTCGTCATGGCCGTGCACTTCGCCGGCTACCTGGTGGGCGCCAAGCTCATCCCCATGGCCCTGGCCTCGGTGGGCCACATCCGGGTCTTCGCCGCTCTGGCCTCGGTGTCGTCCACCGCGGTACTGGTCAACGCCGTGCTGGTCACCACGCCCAGCTGGTCGGCGGTCTACTTCGTCGGAGGACTGTGCAACGCCGGGGTGTTCGTCATCCTCGAGAGCTGGCTGAACGACCGGGCCACCAACGAGACCCGGGGCAGCATCCTGGGCGCCTACATGATGATCATGATGGGCGGAACGGCGGCCGGGCAGCTGCTGCTCAACGTCGGGTCGGCCGACGGCTTCGAATTGTTCGTCCTCTCGTCGGTCCTGATCTCGTTGGCCGTGGTCCCGGTGACCCTGTCGGCCTCGACGGCCCCGCCGGTGCCCAGCGAGGCCAAGATGCCGCTGGGCGAGCTGTACCGCACCATCCCGTCGGCCGTCGTGGGCATCATCCTGTGCTCGTACGTCCAGTCGGCGGCCACCTCGATGGCCGCCGTATTCGGCACCCAGTCCGGCATGGGGCCGGGACGCATCACCCTGTTCACCTCGGCTGCCGTGATCGGCGCCGTGGCGTTACAGATGCCCCTGGGCAGCCTGTCGGACCGCTACCCCCGCCGTGCGGTGATCCTGACGGTGACCGCCATATCCAGCGGGCTGGCCGTCGTCGGCGCCATCACGCCGACCGACAGCATCGTCCTGATCGGCGTGAACATGGCCTTCGGTGCGTTCGTGTTCCCGCTGTACGGCCAGTTCGTGGCCCTGGCCAACGACTGGGTGCCCCCGGAGAAGCGGGTGGCCGCCGCCTCGACCCTGGTGCTGGCATCCAGCTTCGGGGCCATGGCCGCCCCGATGACCATCGGGCTGACCGTCGAGACGTTCGGGCCGGCGGCCTACTTCTGGTCGCTGGCCACCTGCCTGGCCGTGCTTGCCCTCTACCTCTCGTACCGGGTCCGGGTGCGCCAGGCCGTACCGGTGGAGCGGCAATCGCCCTTCCAACCGGTGCTGGCCCGTTCGGGAGAGATCGCCCACTCGGTGGGCAAGTGGGTCATCCACCCGTTGGCCGAGTGGCACCACCACCGCGACGAGCACGACTGCGAGGTCGACGAGCGGCATCCCAGCCACTGGACGTGGCCCACCGATGGGTCCGGCTGAGGCAGGTCGATCGCCCGGTCCGGTCAATGGATCCGGACCCACTCCTCGACCCGGTGGTCGTCTCCATCGGATTCTCCGGCTTCGGACGGGAACCAGGTGACGAGCCCGTCGGCTCCCTCAGCATTCACCCAGGCCGGATGCGGCTCCACGGGGGACTTTCCGACCACCTGGACGAACCCCGCCGGGGGCAGTCTCCAGTCGACGGACAGGCCGTCGGGGGCATCCCACCGTTCGAAGGCATCGGTGCCGACGGTCAGCGTCGCGGTGGCGTCGTTGACCGGCGCGTAGTCGTCCAGCGTCTGGAGTCGGGCCACCTCGGCCTGGAACCACGCGTGGTCGTCGTAGGTGGTGGTGGCCAGGATCGCCCCCGGATCACCGTCAGGCCCAGTACGCCGCCAGCCGGCCATGGACAGCCCGGTGTGGACGTCGATCCAGGCCAGCTGGTCCACGAAGGCCCCGAGGCCCTCGGCCAGCCGACCCGGATCGATCCATCGTCGTCGTTGGAACAGCTGCATCGCTGCAGCATCGCGCTCCACCGAGCGGTGCTCAGACCAGGCGTCGCATCACGTTGGACTCGGCCAGCAGGGTCACCCCGGGAAGGGCCCCGCCGGCGGCCACCCGCTCCTGGAACTCCGGGTCGGCCATGCCGGTGGCCGTACCGTCGGCCCACGAAGCCATGGAATCCCAGCCCAGGATGAGCCGGACGCTGGGCCCGGTACCCATGACGCTGGTACACACCGAGATCGGCGCGCCGGTCACCTCGTGCATCCGCTCGGCCACCCCGATCGCCGCACCGGCCAGCGGCCCCAACTGGGGCAGCGGGGCGTGGTGGACGACGTTGGTCGCGTAGGCCGGGGTCTCCGACCAGTCGCCGAGTACGTGGCGGACGTCCCAGTAGGAATCCTCGGGACGGCCGTCGACCAGGTCGTTCACCTCCGAGCCCAGTCGGCCCAACTCCTCGGCGTCGGCGCCGTCGTGCATCAACGCGCCCGAGGTGAACGCCTCGATGTCGGGGACCAGCGCCGAGGCGCCGTACTGGCCCTGCGGGCCGATGACCGTCTCCCACAGGTTGAATCCGTGGTCCGATACGGCGTTGACCGCTTCGTGGGCGGCCACCAGGGCGGCTGTCGCCTCGGCCTGCCGGCCCGGGTCCATGAGGAACACCCGGTTCCAGAGTTTCATGTCGCTCCTCCGGTC
>CAYWBE010000107.1:0-6086 GCA_964456295.1 uncultured Candidatus Nemicrothrix sp. | reverse complement strand
CGACGCCACCCTGGGGGCCGGATCCGCCCAGCCCATGGCCTACGACGGGGTGCGGCCGGGTGCCGGAACCGACCGGGACCTGACGGAGGAATCCGACATCTGACCACCCGGACGACGTGCCACTAGGGTCGCCGAGGTGCGGTGGTTCGGCGGATTCCTGCTGGCCGTGAGCCCCATGGCGGGTCTGGCGGTGGCCTGTGGCGGTGGTTCCACCCAGGTCGACGCCGTCGGTGCGACGTCGATGCCCGCAGTCGAGACGGTGGCCGTAGGAGGGTCGCCGACCGCCGCGCCTCGGGCGTCGACCACTTCGACGGAGGTACATGTACCGACCTCCATGGCGAGCAGCGATGCAGCGTCGGGGGTCGGAGCGACGAGCGCCCCGCCGACCACCACGTCGGAGTCGTCAACGGGCCAGACGCCGTCGACCACCTCCGCGGCGGTCGTCACCACGACGGCCGGCCTCCCGGCAGTCGGTTCGACGGTGCCCGCCACCGATGACGAACGGTCCGGGGTCGTCGACGCGGCTGAAGGGGCTGATCCCAACGACCGGATCGACGAGGCGAGGCGGCGGTACCCGCCGGAGGTGGCGGCGCTGGTGCTACGGGGCCGGGTGGATCCGCCGGGGTTCATCGCCTGCGTGGTGCCGGGATCGATCGGGGGTGAACGGTTCGGCGGACTCCGGAATGGTGCCGCGCCGACGGTAGGCGAGTTGGACGCGGCCGCCACCTGCCTCCTTCAGTTGGACGCGGTGATCGAGGTGTCCGGGGGCGACCCGAATGCTCCGGACGGCGGCGAGCGGCCATCGGACCGCCCCCCCGAAGAGGTCGACACGGAGCAGGTGGACCTCGACGAAGCCAGGCGACGGTTCCCTCCTGGTCTCACGGGATCGGTGCTACGTGGTCGGACGATGGTGCCGTCCGGATTCGAGGACTGCATCATCCCCCGGATCGGAGGCGATCGGCTGGGGGCCCTCCGGGACGGAGGGACGGCGGCCGGCCAGGAGCACGACGCAGCAGCCATCTGCCTGGAGGTCGTCGGAGCGGACCCGACGGCACTGGACCAGCCGTCGACCGGTGGCCCCGATGTCGGATCGGGATCGAGCCAGGGCGGCGGGGCCCAGGGAGGCCAGAACCAGCGAGGTGACGACCAGTCGGGGGAGGACTTCACCGTCGCCTACCCGGGGGTTCCCTACCGGACGGCATCCGGCACGACCTCGGGGTCGTTCCGACACGGCCAGCCGTTCGACCTGACATTGTCGGCCATCGGCTTCGACCAGACCGGTGGTCCGCTGCTGTTCAACCGACCGTCGGGCCTGTCCAGCGACGGGACCCGTCTGGTGATGGCCGACACGTTCAACAACCGGGTCCTGGTGTGGAACGACCTGCCGACCGGGAACGTCGAACCGGACCTGGTCCTCGGCCAGGACCACTTCGGATCCAACGAACCGGGAACCGGCCTGGACCGGATGAACTGGCCGGTCGCCACGGCCACGGCCGACGGCCGGCTGCTCGTCGCCGACACCCAGAACGACCGCATCCTCGTCTGGACGACGTTCCCGACACGCAGCGGCCAGCCCGCGGACCTGGTCATGGAGACGCCGGACGGCGCCGACAAGGAGGCCGTCGGGCTGGAATGGCCGTGGGGAGTCTGGACCGACGGTCGTCGAGTGGTCGCCACAAGCACGATGGGTGGTCGTGTCCTCGTATGGAACACCTTCCCGACCCGGGACCGTCAGGTGCCCGACTTCGTACTCACTGGCGATGGCCGCCTCGGCACTCCCCGCCAGGTGACCAGCGACGGCACGTTCCTGATGGTCGGGGACCACAACGCCGCCGCATTGAGCCCGTCGGGACCCGGAACCTTCGTCTGGTCGGAGTTCCCGACGACGGCTCAGGACCGGTACGACTACTTCCTTACCGATCCGATCGAGAACCTGGGCGGTACGTGGCTACGTGGCGACAGCACCGACGATGGCCGACTGCTCACCATGGGATCCACGCTGTACGTCTGGGACGGCCCGCCGGGCACGACCGAGGACCAGCCGGTGCTCGTCATGCCCGGCCAGGGAACCGACGATGGCTTCGACTACGGCTGGTCGGACTTCAGTTCGCTGGTCGAGGTCGATGGTCGGGTGTGGATCACCACCAATCGCAACACCGTGGTCGGCTTCGATGCCATCCCGACGTCGAAGTCACAGCGCCCCGACTTCGTCATCGGCAGCGACTCTCTGCTGGCCAACACGATGGTGGAGAACCACATCCTGTCCAACCCGGTGCCGGCCTCCAACGGAACGAACCTGTTCGTCACCTCCGACTTCGACAAGAAGCTGCTGGTGTGGCGTTCGATCCCCGACGAGAGCGGGGCGCCGCCCGACCTCGTCTACCACCTGTGCGGGTATCGCAACGACGACGCCCGGGACCGGAACATGTGCCAGGGGCAGCTGGGCCCCTGGGACAACGCCCTCCACGGCGACCGCTTCGCCATCGCGGGCAAGACCCGGCTCATGGTCTGGGAGCAGCTTCCCCTGGAGGGGGACATGCCCGAGCGCGATTACCGGGATGGGATCGGTTCCGTCGCATTCCGGGAGCTGATGGGCGTGGCCCTCGACGACCGGTACCTCTACCTGGCGGACAAAGAGGAGGGCCGGGTGTGGGTCTGGGAGGGCCTCCCCGGGGCCGACGATGATCCGGTCGCCACTCTCCGTGTGGACAAGCCCACCCGGCTTCATTCGGACGGCACCCACCTCGTCGTCACGTCCACGTTGAACAGCCGGGTGACGGTGTTCCGGGTCGACGACCTGGCCGATGGCGTGCCCCGGGGGGTGGTCAGCGGGTCGTTCAACCTCCCCCAGGGGGCATTCCTGCACGGGGGCGGCCTGTACGTCGCTGACACCGGCCACAACCAGGTGGAGGTATGGGACCGACTCGACGACGCCCTGTCCGGCCAGGTGGCCGACGTGGTGCTCGGAGCGACCGCGGCCAACTCATACCAGCCGGAGTTGAAGCGGGACCGGTTCTTCTGGCCGGGAGCGGTCGCCCACGACGGCACGTACCTGTGGGTGGGGGAGTTCAAGTTCTCCGGGCGGCTCCTGCGCCTCAGCCCGGGTCGCTGAGCCCGCCGGCCGAACCCGTCGACTCGGCTCAGGTCCCGGAGGGGTAGCCGGGGTAGGAGTCCTTGAACACGCCCTGGTGGAGCAGTACCTCGGCGGACGGGGCACCGGCTCCGGTGGTCACGTCGGTCAGCCGGGTCCGGGTCCAGTACGACTCGGTTCGTCGGCTCGCCCCCATGGCCACGATCTCCCGGTCCACCCGGTAGGTGTGGCCGACCAGCACCGGACTGCCCAGGAGGCGCACCTCCAGGTCGATGAACAGGCCGATGGACGGCTGCCGGGCCGCGAACCCCGAGTGCTTGGACGCCGAGTTGGTCAGCACGCTGAGCATCTCGATGGGCAGGATCGGCCCGTCCCACGGTGTGTCGGCGCCCGGCAGGTACCACGGCGACGGTTCGGTGATCCGCTCCAACTTCTGGGCCAGTGAGAACGGGTACAGCTCGCCGAACTCCTCGCCGAAGGTGACGGTGACCGTCTCGTCACCGGGACCGGTCATGCCGACGGCCAGCACGTCGATCACGTGGAGGCCGGTCGGTGGCTCGGCGGTGGCTCGGGCCAGGCGGGGGGCCAGGGCGGTCTCGGGGTGATGGGGGCCGACCGAGGCCGTCCCGGTGAGCACCGGGGTGCCGTCGGCCTTGGAGGCGTCGATGGTGGCCCGGTCACCGTCGGGGCCACTGTCGGAGTCACCGGTGGTCACGGTGGCTCGTACCTGCTCGCCTTCCACGACCATGGTCTGGAAGTGGGCGCTCAGGCAGCCGTGGGAGAACCACCGATCGCCCCACCGGTCGACGAGCAGCGGATCGAACTGGCTGAAGTGGGTCGGCCCCTCGATGGGGCCTGCGGTAAGGCCCAGGGAGGCCGCCGTGGCGTCGTCGTGCACGCTGGCATGGCCCCCGTAGGACTGCTCGGCCAGCATCTGGGCCGGGGCCCGGAGCGGACCGGAGACCACGCCACCGACCGAGTGGTCCAGTCCGGTGGAGAATGGGCCGGAGGAACCGGTGGAGGCGTGGTCGGTCCGGGCGGGGTCCATGGCCGGGACCGTACGGGGGTTGCGCGGTGGCCGTCCACGCGGCGAGGCTGCGCGCCATGGCTGCACTCACCACGGTGGACCGCGACGCTCCCATCGACGAGGTACTGGCCCATCTCCACCGGGACGGCGGGGTGATCGTCCGGGACCTGCTGTCCGACGAGGCCCGTCTGGCCATCATCGACGACCTGGCCGGGGCCATGGAGGTCATCGGCCCGGGTTCCCGGAGCGGCCTCGAGCAGTGGGAGCTGTTCCATGGACGGGAGACCATCCGCTTCTGCGGCCTGGCCGCCCGGAGTCGGGCCTTCGTGGACCACGCCCTGCTGGAGCCGGTGTTCGGCGCGGTGACCGACCACGAACTGCTGGGCGGGTGCACCTCCTACTGGTTGAACACCGGTCAGGTCATGGCCGTGGGCCCCGGCGAGCAGGCCCAGTACCTCCACCGTGACGAGAACAACTGGCCGGAGGCCATCACCGCCGAACGGGAGATCACCGTCAGCTGCATGTTCGCCCTGTCGGAGTTCACCAGGGACAACGGGGCCACCGTGGTGGTGCCCGGCACCCAGAACCTCCCGCCGGGCCTCGTGCGGGGGCATGAGGTCGTCGAGGACGACAAGGCACACGCCGAGATGCCGGCCGGCGCGGGGATGATCTACTCGGGGAAGGTCATCCACGGTGCGGGGGCCAACATCACCGACCAGTTGCGCTACGGCATGCACGTGAGCTTCGTGGCCGGCTGGCTACGGCCCGAGGAGGCCAGCCCGCTGCACGTGGACCGGGCCCGGGCCGCCGAGCTCCCTGCCGAGGCCCGCCGGCTCCTGGGCTGGTCGTCGTACCACTCCGAGGGCGGGGGTCGGACCTGGCTGGTCGACTTCGAGGACGCCGCGGACCTCTTCGCCTGATCCGTGCTGTTCGCCTTCCCGCATCCGGTCGACGAGGTATCGGCACGGCTGGTCGCTGCCGGCGTCGTCGCCCAGTGCGTGCTGGTCCTGGCCACCGGGTGGACGCCCCTGCTGGTCGTCCTGGCCTGGGGGTTCGTGGCTCGGGTGGCCACCGGTCCGACGCTCAGCCCGCTGGGACAGCTGGTCACCCGGGTGGTGCGACCCCGCCTGTCGTGGGCCGTCCGGGAGACGCCCGGTCCTCCGAAGCGGTTCGCCCAGGGGATCGGGGCCACCCTGTCGGTGGCCGCCCTGGTGTCGGTGGCCGCCGGCGGTGACGGGCTGGCCGTTGTGCTGGTAGCCGCCGTGCTGGCGGCTGCGTCCCTGGAGGCGTTGCTGGGAGTGTGCCTCGGCTGCCACCTCTTCCGCCTGCTGATGCGGGTCGGCCTGGTGCCAGCGGAGGCGTGTGAGGCGTGTGCTGACCTGTGGGGGGAGCGCTGAGAACCCGCCTGACCACCGGGATGGTGGTGGTCCTGGTGCTGGCCGGCCTGCTGGTGGCCGGGCCGACGCCGGCATCGGCCGCACCCGGTGACCTCGACACCGGGTTCTCGTCGGACGGGAAGGTCACGACCGACGTGGGGACCGTCGACGCCGGTCGGGCGGTGGCCGTCCAGCCCGACGGAAAGGTCGTCGTAGCTGGGTATTCGCTAAACGGTCCGAACAATGACCTCGTTGTGTTGCGTTACCTCGTAGACGGGAGCCTGGACACTTCATTCTCGGCTGATGGCAAGGCCATTCTTGATGTCGACTCGAAGAATGATTACGGCTATTCCGTGGTACTTCAGAGTGATGGAAAGATCGTGCTTGTGGGGGCGACTGCCACTGACAGTTTGGGCATTGCATTCGACATGGCCGTACTGCGACTGACGAGTACGGGCGAACTGGATGCGAGCTTTGGTTCAGCGGGAATCCAGACGGTGAGTTTCGGGCCGGGGTCTGACTACGCCATGGCGGTGACCCTGGACTCCAGTGGGCGGATCGTGTTGGCGGGGTACGGGAGCAACGGGTCGGA
>CAYWBE010000106.1:0-6123 GCA_964456295.1 uncultured Candidatus Nemicrothrix sp. | reverse complement strand
GACCAGCCGTCGTAGCCGGTCAGCCACGACATGTTGGACGGGTCGGCGGCCACCAGGACCTCGATGCCCCGGGCCTCCATGGAGCGGCGCACCTTGGCCAGGCGCTCGGCGTACTCCTGGCGGCTGAACGGCAGTTCGACGTCGGGCATCGGCCCCCCTCGGATCCTCGTCGGCGGCCGGCCGGCCACGGTGTGTGGAGGCTAGATCAGGTCGGCTCCTCGGGCGGAAGCACGAGCACCACCATGGCCGTCCACAGCGTCCGGCTGGACGGCGCGAGCGCCAGGGGTGCGACCAACGAGGTGCCGACCGTGGGGAGGAGCACCTCGACCACCTCCGGGTCCGGCCAGGCCACGACGAACGAGACGACCAGGGCGACGAGGATCGCCGCAGCCGACATGACGGTGTTGACGGCCACCGCACCGATCCAGTGCCCGTGGGTCCGCTCGAAGACCAGGCCGCAGCCGGGGCAGGTGGGGCGGATCCTCAGCCAGCCCTGGCGGTCCGGAGGGCGGAACAGGCCCCGTCCCCCACAGTTCGGGCAGGCGGCGAGCAGCCCGCGGGCCAGCACCCGCACCCGCCCCGCGTTGCCACCGGTACGACTCAACACGGCATCGACGGTACCCATGGCAACCGGTACGGTGCGCGGCCGTGCCCATCCTGACCGACGCCCAGGTCGCCCGGTACCGGGCCGACGGCTGGCTGGCGCCGGTCAACGTCCTGTCCGAGGCCGAGGCTGCCGAGGCGCTGGCCGCCCTCGAGGGCGCCGAGGCCCGGTTCCCCGAGGACCTCCACGCCGGGCACCGCAACAACGCCCATCTGGTGCTGCCGTTCCTGGCCGACCTGGCCGTGCACGAGCGGATCCTCGACTGCGTGGCATCGGTGGTCGACCGGCCCACTGCGCTGCTCAATTCGGTGCTGTTCATCAAGGAGCCGGACAGCGCCGGCTACGTGAGCTGGCACCAGGACGCCACCTACATGGGGGTCGACACCGACGACATGGTCACCGCCTGGGTGGCCCTGACTCCCAGCACCACCGAGAACGGCTGCGTGGCCATGGCTCCGGGCACCCACCTCGACGGCATCCGTCCCCACGTGGACCGCTACGGGCCCGACAACATCCTCACCCGGGGGCAGCACGTGGACCGGTTCGACCCCGCCACGGCCGTCGACGTGGTGCTCAGACCCGGCCAGGCCTCGTTCCACCACCCCCACCTGATCCACGGGTCGCGACCCAACCTGTCCCGGTCCCGCCGGGTCGGCGTGGCCTTCCAGTCCTACGTCGGTGCCGACCTGCGACCGGCCCGGGGTGAGCACCATGTCATCGCCCTCGGCGACCGGCCGGTGGACCCAGCCTTCACCGTGGTACCCCGCCCGACTGTCGAGATGACCGATGAAGCCCGGGCGATCCGTGCCGCCGCCAACGCGGCGCTGTCCGATGTCCTGTACCACGGGGCCGCTGAGCGCCGGGACTACTGACCCGAGCTCGGGAGGGGCTCGGGAACGGGCCGCTCAGCCGACGAGTTGGGCCACGGCCCCGCCACCGAGGGCGACCAGGAAGACGTAGCCGAACAGCGTCGACAGCAACCGTCGGTCCATGAGTCGGCCCAGCAGGACGAACTCGGGGACGTTGGCCCCCGCACCGGCGATGGTGAGGGCCACGATGGCCCCGATGCCCACCCCGGCGTCGGTCAGCGAGTCGGCGATGGGCACGAACAGCTCGGTGTTGAAGTACAGCGGCACGCCGACCGCGGCGGCCACCGGCAGGGCGAACGCTCCGGCGGACTCGGTGATCCGTTCCAGCGCGCCGGCCGGGACGAGGGTCTCGATGGCCACCCCGACGCCCACGCCGACCAGCAGGATCGGTCCGATGCTCCGTAGCAGCCCCACGCCGGCCCGGAACGCGCCCGGCACCTCCCGCCGTAGTCCGGCCCACGGCTCGTCCGCATCCGACCCGCACGCCACTCCAGCCTCGTGCGCCGGACCACAGGACGATGCCGGCAGGTCGAGGCCACCTCCGATGGCCACCGGCTTGAGATGGCGTTCCACGCCGACCCGGTCGGCCACCACGGCCACGGCGACGGCGGCCACGAAGGTGACCGAGGCGTAGAGCACGGCGATGCCCGGCCCGGCGATGAGGGCCAGTGCCCCGAACAGGACGGGGTCCAGCACCGGGGCGGCGACGAGGAACGCCACCCAGCCGGCAGCCCTGACCCCGGCCTGGCGGAGCCCGATGACCATCGGGATGGCGGTGAACGTTCAGAAGGGCGTCAGGAACCCGATGGCGATGCCCTTGAGCGCGGCGACCAGCGGCGGGCCACCCATCCAGGCCCGGATGCGTTCGGGCCCGAAGCGACGCTGGCCGAGGTGGAGCAGCGTGGTGACCCCGAAGAACAGGGCGACCAGCCAGGCCAGCAGGACCAAGGTGTCGGCGACCACGTCAACCGTCCCCGGTGGGCACGCCGGCCCCCATGATCTCGGCCGCCGCGGCAGGCAGGTCGACCATGCACTCCCGGTTCACGCTCACCCGGCTTCTGCTGCCTTCCGCGGATCAGGCGTGGGTGCGGGACTTGGACGGGTCGAAGAACGGGATCGACTCGACGGTCGCCGAGTACGTCACCCCGTCGCCCACCACCTCGAGCGCCGTGCCGGGCGCGGCGGCCGACGGTGCCAGGTGCACGAGGGCCAACGACTTGCCCAGCCGGTGCGACCACCCGGGGCTGTTCACCACCCCGACCTCGGCGCCGTCACGGGTCAGGACCTCCTCGCCGGCCACCATGTCGTCGTGGTCGACGGAGATCCCGGCCACCACGTGCCGCTCGGCGCCCTTCGAGCCGGCCGCCGCCTCGGCACCCCGGAAACCGCCGGACTTCGACAGCGACCAGCCCAGGCCGGCCTCCCACGGGGTGTGGTCGTCGGTCATGTCGTAGCCGTAGAACAGAAGGGCGGCCTCGATGCGCACCTTGTCCAGTGCCGTGAACGAACAGGGCATCACGCCCAGGTCGGCACCGTGGCCCAGGACCTGGTCCCAGACGTCACCCACCGCGTCGGCGCCCACGAAGACCTCGTAGCCCCGCTCGCCGGAGTACCCGGTCCTCGAGATGGTGCAGGCGTGGCCGAACAGGTCGGTCTCCACCTGGTGGAAGTAGCCCAGAGCGGCCAGGTCGGCCGACGAGTGGGCGTCCAACAGCCCGAGGGCCGCCGGGCCCTGCAGTGAGAGGTCGTGCAGGTCGTCGTCCAGTTCGATGGACACGTTGCGGCCGGCACCCGACTCGCCCAGCAGTTCCATGCTGGCCCCCGAGCCGTGGACGAACAGCCACTGGTCGTCGCCCAGGTTGGCCACGATGGCATCGTCGGCCACCGTGCCCTCCTCGGTCAGCACCGCGCCGTAGGCCGACTGGCCGGGGCCGACGACCGACAGGTCGCGGGTAGCCACGTGGTCGACCACGGCCGCCGCGTCGGCACCGTGCACCCGGACCTTCTTCAGCGGCGACATGTCGAACAGGCCGGCCGCTTCGCGCACGGCGTCGTGCTCGTCGCAGGCGTCACTGGAGTACTCCCACGCCGTGCCCATGCCGTTCCAGTCCTCCAGGCCGGAGCCCAGGGCGGTGTGTCGGCTGGCCAGCGCGGACGTGCGGGACAGTTCCTCGGTCATGTGTGCTCTCTGTCTCTCCTGTGCATCCGGGGAGGGTCCCCCGGACTCGGTCTCAGTACCAGGCGTCCTCTTCGGCACCCTTCCGTTCGGCCATGAACGCCTGCAGTTCGGCGTCCACACCCGGATCGATCTCCGGTGGCTCGTAGTCGGCCAGCATCTTCTTCCAGAGGGCGTTGGCCCGCTGCTGCATGTCCCGGCCACCGTCCTCGGTCCACTGCTCGAACGAGTTGGTGTCCACCAGCGCCGAGTCGTGGTTGGCCTCCTCGAAGTGGGACAGGGTGTGGGCCGTCCCCAGGTGGGCCGTCCCCGGGCCGGCCTCCCGGTAGCCGTCCACGGCCAGCGAGTCGTCGTCGACCACCAGGCCCTGCATACGCCGGGTGAGCATCCCCAGGTGGTCGGCGTCCATCACGAACTTCTCGTAGCCGGTGACCAGACCGCCCTCCAGCCATCCGGCCGCCTGGTGCACGAAGTTGGCCCCGGCGTAGATGGACGCCCCCATGGCGTCGGCTGACTCCAGCATGGCCTGGGCGTCGGCCACCTTGGATGCCGTGTAGTGGCCGCCGCAGCGCAGCGGCAGGCCCAGCCGTCGGGACAGCTGCCCCATGGCGTAGGTGGCCAGCACGGCCTCCGGCGTGCCGAAGGTCGGTGCCCCACTACGCAGGTCCATGGTGGTCAGGAAGTTGCCGTACACCACCGGCGAGCCGGGGCGCACCAGCTGGGCCAGGGCGATCCCGACCATGGTCTCGGCGTGGGCCTGGGCGATGAGGGCCGGCTGGGTGACCGGCCCCATGGCGCCGCCGATGATGAACGGCGAGATCACGTTGCCCTGGTTGGCCCGGGCGTAGGCCTTCAGCGCCCCGGTCATCACGTCGTCGAACACCAGCGGCGAGTTGACGTTGATGTTCCCCTGGATGACGCAGTCGCGCTCCAGGCGGTCGGCCCCGAAGGCGATGCGGGCCATGGCGATGGAATCCTCGGCCCGTTCCGGGGACGTCACCCCGCCCATGAACGGCTTGGTCGACCAGCGCAGGTGGGCGTACACCATGTCCATGTGCCGCTTGTTGACCGGCACGTCCACCGGCTCGCACACCGTGCCCCCCGAGTGCTGGAGCCACGGCGAGGCATAGGCCAGCTTCACCAGGTTCTCGAAGTCCACCAGGGTGGCGTAGCGGCGCCCGCCGTCCAGGTCGGACACGAACGGCGACCCGTAGGCCGGCGAGAACACCACGTGGTCCCCACCCACGGCGACGGTGTGGCGCTCGTGGCGCCCGTGCATGGCGAACTCGGACGGCGCGGTGGCACACAGGCTCCGGGCCAGGCCCGGGTCGAACCGCACCCGTTCGCCCTCGACGCGGGCCCCCGCGCCCCGGAACAGCTCCACGGCCTCCTCGTCGCCCCGGATCTCGATGCCGATCTCGTCGAGGATCCAGTCGGCGTGGGCCTCCAGCCGGTCGAGGGCCACCTCGTCCAGCAGCTCGTAGGTGGGGATGCACCGCCGGGGCTGGACGGCTTCGGCGGTCGACGCGGCCGTGCGCGCCGCGGTACGGGCTCCCCGGCCTCCCCGTCGCCGCTCTCCGCTCATCGTCTCCGGTCCATCGCCGGGCATTCTGGTGGTCCCGGGAGCCAGCGCGCTACAGGTCTCCCGGTACGCCGTAGCTCGGAGCCGCTGACGGGTCCACGGCCCGGTCCAGGTAGGGCTGCATCTGGGGCTCGTAGTCCGTCCAGAGCCGTCGCAGGACGGCCACCGGGTCCTCGTCGTCCCAGTCGCAACGCAGGTCGACCAGCGCGAACGGTTGCTCGTGGTGGACCAGCAGGGCCGCCGAGTGCACCGGACCCTCCTCGCCGCCGGCGGCCTGTCCGGCCTCCAGGCCCCGCAGCAGGCGCTCGGCCAGGTGGGCGTCGGGGTCGGCCTCGAAGCCGGCCACCATGGCCGCCGGCACGTCGGCCGACGACAGCAGGTTGCCGGCGGCTACGCAGTGGTCGCCCTCCACGACGCGGTTGGTGCCCAGGATCCGCGCCCCGGTGAAGTGCCCGGTACGCCCGGCCAGGTCGACCACGGCCAGTTGCCGGTAGTCGGCGTTGGCCCGTCCGTCCATGACGGCGGCCACCGCCCCGGCGGCGGTGTCACCGGCCTCCAGGCGCTCGAACACCCGGGCGGCCAGCGTCGGGTCGGTGATGTTCTGGGTGGCGACGGCCCCCACGCCGGCCCGGGCGTGCGGGCAGCGCGACCCCACGCAGATCGACGACGTGGTGATGGCCACCCCGGACATGTCGGTGCGGGCGCAGTGCCCGGTGATGGAGAAGGTCATGGAACTCCCGGATCGGGTCAGGTCTCTCGGATCAGGTCTCTGGGGACAGGCGGCCGGCCAGGTAGCCGGCCAGGTCGTGCAACTCGTGCTCGGTCCAGCTCAGTGGGCCGGGTTCGGCCAACGGCGAAGCGGTCCCGGCCTGGACCCCTTCCACGACCAGGC
>CAYWBE010000105.1:0-6139 GCA_964456295.1 uncultured Candidatus Nemicrothrix sp. | reverse complement strand
CGGTGGCCTTGGAGGCCAGGGCCGACGAGCGGCTCACCCTCGGGTTCATCTCGATCACCACCTGCTGCCCGGTGGCCGGATCCACGGCGAACTGCACGTTGGACCCGCCGGTCTCCACGCCGACCCGCCGGAGGCAGGCGAACGAGGCGTCGCGCATCTCCTGGTATTCGATGTCGGTCAGGGTCTGGGCCGGGGCCACGGTGATCGAGTCGCCGGTGTGGACCCCCATCGGGTCCAAATTCTCGATCGAACAGATGACCACGCAGTTGTCGGCGCGGTCCCGCATGACCTCCAGCTCGTACTCCTTCCAGCCGGCGATCGACTTCTCGATCAGGATCTCCGAGATGGGGCTGGCCGCGATGCCGTTGGCCGCCACCTTCTCGAACTCCTCGTCGGTCGAGGCGATGCCCGTACCCCGTCCGCCCAGGATGTAGGCGGGACGGATCACCACCGGCAGGCCGAGGTCGGCCACCACGACCCGGGCCTCGTCCATGGTGTGGGCCACCCCGGACGGCGGGACCCCGAGGCCGATCTCCTGCATGGCCACCTTGAACCGCTCGCGGTCCTCGGCCGTGGCGATGGCCTCGGCATCGGCGCCGATGAGCTCCACGCCGTAGCGGTCCAGCACCCCGGCCTCCACCAGCTCCATGGAGAGGTTCAGGGCCGTCTGCCCACCCAGGGTGGGTAGCAGGGCGTCGGGTCGCTCCTTTTCGATGATGGCCTCCAGGACGTCGAGGCGCAGCGGCTCGACGTAGGTGGCATCGGCGAAGTCGGGGTCGGTCATGATGGTGGCCGGATTGCTGTTGGCCAGGATGACCCGGTACCCCTCCTCACGCAGGACGCGGCAGGCCTGGGTCCCCGAGTAGTCGAACTCGCAGGCCTGGCCGATCACGATCGGCCCGGAGCCGATCAGCAGGATCGACGAGATGTCGGTACGGCGGGGCATCAGGCCACCCCCCCGGCGACCGAATCGCCGGCCGGCCCCTTGACCCGGGCCATGAGCGCCTCGAAATCGTCGAACAGGTACCGGCTGTCGTGGGGTCCGGGACCCGCCTCGGGGTGGTACTGCACGCTGAACGCCGGCACGTCCCGACACCGGATCCCCTCGACGGTGTGGTCGTTCAGGTTGACGTGGGTCAGGTCGGCCGCCGGGAGCGACCCCTCGGCCACGCAGTAGTTGTGGTTCTGGCTGGTGATCTCCACCGCGCCGGTGGCCAGGTTCCGCACCGGGTGGTTGCCTCCATGGTGTCCGAAGGGGAGCTTGAACGTCTCGGCGCCGATGGTCCCGGCCAGCAGCTGGTGGCCGAGGCAGATCCCGAAGATCGGGACCTCGCCGAGCAGGGCCCCGATCTGGGCCCGCACGTCGACCAGCGGGCCCGGATCGCCGGGGCCGTTGGACAGGAACACCCCGTCGGGATCCATGGCCAGGACGTCGGCCGCCGACGTGGAGGCCGGCACCACCGTCACCTCGCCGAGGCCGGCCAGGTGGCGCACGATGGTGGCCTTGATGCCGAAGTCGTAGGCCACGATGCGTCGACCGCCCCCGGTGGACGCCACGGTGGTCGGTGCCTCGCAGGTCACCGTGGACACCAGGTCCAGGCCGTCGGTGCCCGGCTCGGCGATCGCCGCGGCGGTCAGGGTGGCCTGGTCCGCGGTGCCGAAGGCGCCGGGCATGGCTCCAGCGTCGCGCAGGTGGCGGGTCAGTCGACGGGTGTCGATCCCGGCGATCCCGGGCACCCCGTGGGACCGCAGCAGGTCGTCCAGGTCGGCGTCGGCCCGCCAGTTGCTGCGGCGACGGGCCAGATCCCGGACGACCACGCCCCGACAGAACGGGCGGCGGCTCTCGTGGTCGGTGGCGTTGACCCCGTAGTTCCCGAGGTGCGAGACGGTGAAGGTGATGATCTGCCCGGCATACGACGGGTCGGTGATGACCTCCTGGTAGCCGGAGAGCACGGTGTTGAACACCACCTCGCCGGTGGCCACGCCGTCGGGTGGGGTGGCCCCGATGGCCTCCCCCTCGAAGACCTCGCCGTCGGCCAGCACCAGGGCGGCCTCGATGGGCCGGCTCGGGCGGCCGGCCGGGATCAGGGAATCGTTCAACGTCGGGCCTCACCGTCGATCACGACCGGTTCGCCGGCGCGGATGGTGTGACGCACCCGACCCCGCAGGGTGCGCCCCTCATAGGGGGTGTTGTGGCTCCGGCTGGCCATGGCCGCGCCGGACACCGTCCACGTCTCGTCGGGGTCGACGACGCACAGGTTGGCCGGGGCACCGGGTACCACGGCGGCGCCGTGCCGGTCCGAGATGCCGGCAATGGCCGCCGGCCGCCATGACAGCACGGCCAGCACCTCGGGCAGGTCGAGGCCGGACTCGCCCAGGGTCAGGGCGAAGGCCGTCTCCAGGCCCAGCATCCCCGGCGGCGCCTCGTCGAAGGTGCGCTCCTTGGCGTGCGGGGCGTGGGGGGCGTGGTCGGTGGCCACCGCGTCGATGGTGCCGTCGGCCAACCCGGCCCGCACGGCGGCCACGTCGACGTCGGTCCGCAGCGGTGGGTGGACCTTGAACACCGGGTCGTAGGAGGCACACGCCGCATCGGTGAGGGTGAAGTGGTGGGTGGTGGCCTCGGCGGTCACCGGCAGGCCGGCCGCCTTGGCGCCGCGGACCATGGCCACCGAACTGGCCGTCGAGAGGTGCTGGAAGTGCATGTGGGCACCGGTCAGGCGGACCAGGGCGATGTCGCGCATCACCATGAGCTCCTCGGCCTCGGCCGGTTGGCCCGGGATGCCCAGCCGGGACGACCACTCGCCCTCGTGCATGTAGCCCCCGTCCGACAGGGCCGAGACCTCGCAGTGCTGGGCCAGGACGACGGGGCGCCCGAGGCGGCCGGAGAGCCCGATGCTGTACTCCATGACCCGTCGCATGAGGCGGGGATCCTGGAGGCCGGTCCCGTCGTCGGTGAAGATCCCCACCCCGGCGTCGACCAGCTCGCCCATGGGAGCCATGTCGGCCCCGGCCCGGTCGACCGTCATGGCCGCCGACGGGACGATCTCGCACGTCGACCGACGCCCCAGGGCCCGGACCTGTTCCACCACGGCGACGCTGTCGGTGGTCGGATCGGTGTTGGGCATGGCCACCAGCGCCGTGTAGCCACCGAGGGACCCGCCACGTGCCCCGGTCTCGATGGTCTCGGCCTCCTCCTGGCCCGGCTCGCGCAGGTGGGCGTGCAGGTCCACGAAGCCCGGCGAGACGACGCAGCCCGAGGCGTCCAGGTCCACGTCACCGCTCAGGCCGGTACCCACCGCGGCGATCCGCCCGTCGTCACCCACCTCGACGTCCAGGGTCCGCTCGCCATCGGCGTCGATGATCCGACCACCCCGCAGCACCACGCTCATCGCTCGCCTCCGTCGTCATCGCCCAGGTTCCGGCCGGAACCCAGGAGCAGGAACAGGACCGCCATGCGCACCGAGACCCCGTGGACCACCTGGTCCAGGATGACCGACCTCGGGTCGGCGGCCGCGGCGGCCGAGATCTCGACCCCGGGATTGGTCGGGCCGGGGTGCAGGATCAGGGCGTCGTCGGGCAGCCGGGCCGCCCGGTCGGCCGACAGCCCGAAGTCCGTCGCGTACTCGCGGATCGACGGGATGAGGCCCTCGGTGATCCGTTCACGCTGCATACGCAGCAGGTAGACGGCGTCCAGGTCGCCCAGCAGGGGGTCCAGTTCGTAGGCCACGGTGACCGGCCAACCATCCACGGCCGGCGGGAGCAGGGTGGCCGGCGCCACCAGCACCACCTCGGCACCCAGGGCGGTGAAGGCCAGGACGTCGGAGCGGGCCACCCGGGAATGGCGGACGTCGCCCACGATGGCGATGCGCATGCCATCCAGGCTGCCGCGGCGCTCGCGCAGCGTGTAGCAGTCCAGCAGCGCCTGGGTGGGGTGCTCATGGCAGCCGTCGCCGGCATTGATCACCGAAGCGTCGGTCCAGCCGGCCACCCGGTGGGCCGTGCCGGCCATCGGATGGCGGACCACCAGTGCGTCGGCCCCGTAGGAGGCCACCACCTCGGCGGTGTCACGCAGGCTCTCGCCCTTGGACAGCGACGAACCGCTGGCCGCGAAGGCGATGGTGTCGGCCGAGAGCCGTCGGGCGGCCGTTTCGAACGACATCCTGGTCCGGGTCGAGTTCTCGAAGAACACGGTGGCCACCGTGCGGCCGCGCAGTGCGGGGACCTTCGGAATGGGCCGACGACCGATCTCGGCGAACGTGTCGGTCAACTCGAGGATCTCCTCGAGGTCGGCCCGCTCCATGCCGTCGATCCCCAGGAGGTGGGCGGTCACTTCTCCATCACCCCGAGGTCGACGCCCATCACGTGCACGTCGACCACCTCGTCGCGTCGGGTGGGCAGGTTCTTGCCGACGTAGTCCGGGCGGATGGGCAGCTCCCGGTGGCCACGGTCGACCATGACCGCCAGCTGGATGGACCGGGGGCGACCGAAGTCGCAGACCGCGTCGAGTGCCGCCCGGATGGTCCGACCGGTGAACAGGACGTCGTCGACCAGGATGACGGTCCGGCCATCGAGGTCGGTGGGCAGGTCGGTGGCCGCCTCGGGGACGACCGGTCGGATCCCGATGTCGTCCCGGTGGAGGGCCACGTCGAGGGTGCCCACCGGCGGACGGATGCCCTCGATGTCCTCGAGGGTCTCGGCGAGGCGTTCGGCGACCGGCACCCCTCCGGTCTGGAGTCCGACCACCACGATCTCCTCGAGGCCGTGGTTGCGCTCGATGACCTCGTGGGCCATGCGACGGACGGCCCGCCCCATGTCGTCGGCGGTCATGATCCGGGCGTGGGACACGAAAACGCCCCCGAACGGGGGCGTCTGGCGGCGTTCTCTTTCGGCCATCGGCCTCATCTCCTCGTCCGTCCGGGCCTCACGGGACCCGCTTCACGGTCGAGTGGGCAGCCTACACGCGCGTCGACGACTCGCGTCCGCCGGTCGTCCCGGCGGCCGGTCGCCGCGACGCGAACGCCAGCACCACCGGACCGTCCCGACCAGTTGCCCCCTCCAACAGGGAGTAGCCCGCCGCCCGGGCCACGGCGGCCGACGCCGGGTTGCCCGGGTCCACCTCGGCCACCACCGCCGACAGGGCGAGGGGTCCGTCATGGGCCCACCTGGTCAGGAGGCGCACCATTCCGGTGGCCACCCCGTGGCCCCGTTCGGGTGCCGCGGTCCACCAGCCGATGCGGGCTGCCCTCCTGACGACGTCGAACCCCGAGAGCCCGACCTCACCGAGGATCCGGCCGTCGTCCACCGACACCCCGACGAGGTCCAGGGCCAGCCCCGCCTCTCGACGGTGCCGCTCACCGGCGATCCACCGGGCCGCGGCGTCCGGGCCCCGGTCATCGGGCACCGCCGTCCAGCGCCCGACCTCCGGGTCGGCCCACGCCGCCACCAGGTCATCGAGGTCGGCGTGCTCCCAGGGACGCAAGGCCACCGCGCCGCTCCGGGGCGCATCGGTCCGGAGCGGAGGATCAGGGAGGGCCAGCCGTCCCACGGCCCCGCCCCGATCGGGGGTCACGTCGGGTCGCCGTCCCCGGACACCGGTGCGTCGGAGCCGTCGGCCCCGGCGTCGGGTCGGACCTCGGCGGCCACCGCGGAGACGACGCCGTTCACGAACCGCGACGAACGGTCCGTGGAGTAGTCGCCCGCCAGGTCCACCACCTCGGACAGCACCGCGGCGGTGGGCACGTCGGCCCGGTGGCAGAGTTCGTAGACGGCCATGCGCAGCAGTGCCCGGTCCACGGCGGGCATCCGGTCGGTCCGCCAGCCCTCGGCGTAGCGCCCGATCAGGGTGTCGAGCTGATCGACGGTGGCGGCCACGCCCTCCACGACCTCCACGGCGTAGGCCGACGGGGCCACCGGGCGGTCGCCCAGCACCTCGAGGAGGTCCCGCCCCTGTGCCTCGGCGGCGTACAGGACGCCCAACGCGCTCTCACGCGCCTCACGGCGCGACCCGATGGCGTCTGCGGGATCCACGTCGGTCGGCCAGTCGGTCGGTAGGTCAGGTAGCCGCAGCGGGCTCAGGCCCGGCTGAGGTACTCGCCGGACCGGGTATCGACCTTGACCCGCTCGCCGTTCTCGATGAACA
>CAYWBE010000104.1:0-6234 GCA_964456295.1 uncultured Candidatus Nemicrothrix sp. | reverse complement strand
TGCTGGGTGCGCTGGTGCGCGAGGAGCGGATGACGGTGCGTCCCGACGACCGGGGATACACCGGCCTGACCATCTCGCCGCCGCTGGTCGCCGACCGGGCTGTCATCGACGACCTGGTGGCCCGGGTCGACCGGGTGGCCGGCCGGGTCGACGAGTGGTTGGCTGCCAACGACTAGACCAGCGGGAACCGGCCAACGTGCGCGTGGGTCGGAGCACCGAGGGGGGAACCGAATCGTGAAGGATCTGTCGGTCGAGGGACTGGGCATGGTCTACGAACTGCCCAAGGGCGGTTCGGTCCAGGCCCTGCACGACGTCTCGTTCGACCTCGAGGCCGGACGGCTGCTGACGCTGCTCGGACCGTCGGGGTGCGGCAAGACGACGCTGCTGAACATCATCGCCGGGTTCCTGGCACCCACCTCGGGGTCGGTGACCCTGGGTGGAGACCCCATCACCGGACCCGGTCAGGAACGGGGCATGGTCTTCCAGCAGGGCGCCCTGTTCGAGTGGCAGACGGTGGCCCAGAACGTGGCCTTCGGCCCGCGGATGAACCGGAAGAAGCGTTCCGAGACCAACGAGCTGGTTCAGGACCTGCTGTCCACGGTCGGCCTGCAGGGCTTCGGCGACAAGGCGGTCTACGAGTTGTCGGGGGGTATGCAGCAGCGCGTAGCCCTGGCCCGCTGCCTGGCCAACGACCCCGAGGTCATCCTCATGGACGAGCCGCTCGGGGCGCTCGACGCCCTGACCAGGGAGAAGATGCAGAGCCTGATCCTGAAGCTCTGGCAGGAGACGGGCAAGACCATCGTGCTGGTCACCCACAGCGTGGAGGAGGCCCTCTACCTGGGTGACCGCCTGTTCGTCATGGCCCCCCGCCCGGGACGGGTGGAGCGCGAGTACGAGTTGCCGTTCGCCGCCAAGGGCCTGCACGTCGACCCCCGCGAGATGAAGGCCTCGCCGGAGTTCATCGAAAAGCGCGAGGAACTGCTGTCGCTCATCTGGGAGATGGAGGAGCAGATCATGGGCCACGAGGGAGGCATGGCATGAGCGCCATCACCCGACTCACCGCCGGCCTGACGGGCCGCAGGGGCGCCAGCGCCCGCAAGACGGTCACCTTCGGCGATGCCTCAGAGGTCAAGGGCTCACCGGCGTGGAGCGTGGTCTCCCTGCTGGCCGTGGCGTTCATCTGGTGGTGGATCAAGCGTGGCCCCGATCCCATCATCAACGACCGGACCTTCCCGTCGATGAGCCAGACGTGGGACGCCTTCTTCGAACTGGCCAACGACGGCTACCGCCGGGTCGGGCTGTGGGACCACACGTGGGCCAGCCTGTGGCGGGTACTCAAGGGCCTCGTCTACGGCGTGGTGGTCGGCGTCCCCGTCGGCTTCGCCATGGGCCTGTCCAACCGGCTCCGGGGGATCTTCGATCCCATCGTCGAGCTGCTGCGCCCCGTGCCACCGTTGGCCCTTCTGCCGCTGTTCATCGTGTGGTTCGGCATCGGCGAGGGTTCGAAGGTCAACCTGCTGTTCTTCGCCGCCGTGTGGATCATGGTCATCGCGTCGCGGGCCGGTGTGCTCGGGGTGAGGGGCTCGAAGGTGCATGCCGCCTACTCGCTGGGGGCCAACCGCTGGCAGATCCTGCGCTACGTGATCCTGCCCAACGCCCTGCCCGAGATCTTCACCGGCATGCGGGTGGCCCTCGGCGTGTGCTGGGGGACCCTGGTGGCCGCTGAGCTGACCGGCACCACCACCGGTCTGGGCGCCATGATCTTCGCCGCCTCCAAGTTCTTCCGGATGGACATCGTGGTCGTGTCGATCATCACCATCGGGGTCATCGGCGTGGCCATGGACCTGGCCATGCGGTTCCTGGAGCGACGCCTCATCCCGTGGCGGGGCAAGGGTTGAGGCGTCCAGCGGGTCGGGCCGCGAGTCGGTCCGCGAGCCGAAGTGGTGGCTAGCGACACCCCGGCGGTCGTCGCCGGGTGGTACGAGCGGGCCGCTGCGGATCCGGCCCGCGTGGTGCTGGCCGACCTGGGCGATCCCCGGGCCGACTTCGCGGCCATCGAACTGGTCGACGAGGGCCTGGTGCAGCCCGTGCACCCCATCGTGGACCGGGGCGACGAGCGACAGGCCGAGGCCATCGACCGTGCCGAGGCCGGAGGTCTGGACGTGGGCGACCCCGTGGTGGCCGCCACCGTCCTGGTACGGGCCGGGGTGGCCGACGCCGCGGTGGCCGGTGCGTCGAGGCCCACGGCCGACGTCCTGCGGGCCGGGTTGAAGGTCCTGGGCGTCGCCCCGGGGGTCGACGTGGTGTCCAGCAGCTTCCTGATGGTGCTGGCCGATGGTCGGACCGTGGCCTACGGGGACTGCGGCGTGGTGCCCGATCCGGACGAGGAGCAGCTGGCCACCATCGCCGCCTCCACGGCCGACACCTGGTCGGCTCTGGTCGGGTCGGCTCTGGTCGGGTCCGCCCTGGTCGGAGGGGACGTCGTGGCGCCGAAGGTGGCCATGTTGTCGTTCTCGACGAGGGGCAGCGCCGACCACCCACGGGTGGACAAGGTGCGCTCGGCCACCCGGCGGCTGGCCGAGGCGCGACCCGACCTGGTCGTCGACGGCGAGCTGCAGTTCGACGCGGCCATGGTGCCCGCGGTGGCCGCGGCCAAGGCACCGGGCTCGCCGGTGGCCGGGGCGGCCGACGTGCTGGTGTTCCCCGACCTGGACAGCGGCAACATCGCCTACAAGGTGACCGAGCGCCTGGGTGGCGCCCGGGCCTACGGGCCCCTGCTCCAGGGACTGGACGGCGTGCTGCACGACCTGTCGAGGGGCTGTTCGGCGGCCGACATCGTGGACGTGGCCGTCATCGCCGGGCTCCAGGCCCGGGCCGGTCACCGCGCCGACTCCTGAGCCGGTCGGAGCGGGGAACCCGACGTGCCGCTCTCGGCGGTCCTACTGGTCCTGGCCTCCACCGTCCTCCACGCCGGGTGGAACATCCGGCTCCACAAGGGCGGCGACCCCGAGGTGGTCATCGCTCTGGCCTACCTGTTCGTAGGGGTGGTCCTGCTCCCGGCGGCGGTGGCCGATCCGCCGGGCGAGGTGGTGGGCTGGGTACTGGCCTCGTCGCTGGCCCAGGGGCTCTACATGGGCCTGCTGGGTTCGGCCTACCGGCAGGGCAGCCTGGGGGTCGCCTACCCGATCTCCAGGGGCACCGCACCGCTGCTGGTCGGCCTCGGGGGTTGGCTGTTGCTGGACGAGACGCCGTCGGTGGCCACCATGGTCGGCCTGGTCGTCCTGGTCGTCGGCCTCCTGGCCCTGGCTGGGGTCGGGACGAGGCGTCAGGAGCGACGAGCCGTGGCCCTGGCCGCGGTGACCGGGCTGTGCACGGTGGCCTATTCGCTGATCGACGCCCGGTCGGTCGACCTCACGGGAGCCATGGGCTACCTCTCGGTGGTCATGGTCCTGAGTTCGCTGGGCGTGCTGGCCGTGCGTCGACCCGCCATGGCCCGGCTCCGGCCGGTGCTGGGCGAGTCAGCGGTGGTGGGCCTCGGGCAGGGTGGGGCCTACGGGCTGGTGCTGCTGGCCTTCCAGCAGGCCCAGGCCGGGCAGGTGGCGGGCCTCCGCCAGGTGTCGGTGGTTCTCGGGGTGCTCATCGCCCGCGAGGCCCTCGGCCCCCGGGCCGCCTGGGGAGCCGTGCTGGTCACCGCGGGTGCCGTGCTCGTCGTCTGGTGAGGGGCGGACTGGTGATCGACGTTGCATCTCCCTCTAACTGGAACGTGAGGGTCCCTAACACTAGGATCGGCCCATGAGCCGCCGGACCCTGGACACCGATCAGGTCGTGGCCTCGGCGGCCGACCTGGCTGATGCCGAGGGACTGGACGCCGTCACCCTGACCCGGGTGGCCGAGCGCCTCGGCGTCCGACAGCCCGCCCTGTACCGGCACGTCGACAGCTACGACGGCATGATCCGCGCCCTGGGACTCCGGGGCCGGGAGATCCTGGCCGACCGCCTGGCCGAGGCTGCCGTGGGCCTGGCCGGCGATGACGCGGTACGGGCCATGGGCCGTGCCTGGCGGGCCATGGTGCGTGACCACCCGGGCCTCTACGCGGCCACCGACCGGTTCGCCTGTGCCGGTGACGTGGAGTTGGAGGCCGCCGTCGAACGTGTGGTGGCCGTGCTGGGCCAGGCGCTGGCCGCCTACGGCCTGGTCGACGACGACCGGGTACATGCGGCACGCTCCATGCGCAGTGCCTTCCACGGCTTCGCCCACCTCGAGTCCGGTGACGGCCATCCCGATCCGGTCGACCTCGACGACAGCTTCGACCGGCTGGTCGACCTGCTGTGTGCCGGCATCCATCAGATGTCGCCGGTCGCCCCCTGACCCGGTCCGCCACCCGCCCGCCCTACGAGACCCCTGAGGAAGAACGACCCGTGACCCGTCTCGGATTCGTCCTGGACTCCGGCAGCTGCATCGGCTGCCACGCCTGCACCGTCGCCTGCAAGAGCGAGCATGACGTGCCACTCGGCGTCAACCGCACCTGGCTCAAGTACGTCGAGACGGGCACCCACCCGGAGACCGACCGCCTGTTCTCGGTGATGCGGTGCAACCACTGCGACGACGCCCCGTGCATGACCATCTGTCCGACCTCCGCGCTGCACCGGGCCGACAACGGGGTGGTCGACTTCCAGGACGACGACTGCATCGGCTGCAAGGCCTGCATGAACGCCTGCCCGTACGACGCCATCTACCTCAACCCCGAGACGAAGACGGCGCACAAGTGCAACTTCTGCAACCACCGGATCGAAGACGGCCTCGAACCGTCGTGCGTGGTGGTGTGCCCCACCCAGGCCATCCGGGTGGGCGACCTGGACGATCCGGACAGCGAGATCAGCCGACTGCACGCCGACGGCGGCCTGGTGCGGTCGCCGGAGCAGAACACCTTCCCCAAGGTCGTCTACAAGGGCGCCACCGCCTCGTCGTTGGATCCCCTGGCCTCGGCCATCTCCGACGACGGCCTGATCTGGGCCGACACCACCCCCGGCCACTCCACGCCCACCCCGGTGGCCCTGTCGGCCGCCCCCACCCGGGACGACGGCGAGGCCATGGCCCGCACCGCGTACACCACCCAGCACCCGCCGGTGTGGGGGTCGATGGTGTCGGGCTATCTGGTCACCAAGGCCATCGCGGCGGGCGTGATGCTGCTGGCCGCCCTGTTGGTCCTGATGGGCCACGGCGACGAGCAGTCGGTCGTGGGCATCGTCCCACCGCTGGTGGCCGGGTTCTTCCTGGCGGCCACCGGCGTGCTGCTGGTCGGCGACCTGAAGCAGCCCAAGCGATTCTGGTTCCTGATCACGAAGGGCAACTCCACCTCGTGGCTGGTCAAGGGTGCCTGGGTGCTGGGGGCGTTCGCGGCCT
This sequence comes from uncultured Candidatus Nemicrothrix sp., assembly GCA_964456295.1. Taxonomy (GTDB): domain Bacteria; phylum Actinomycetota; class Acidimicrobiia; order Acidimicrobiales; family MedAcidi-G1; genus UBA9410. Next base: position 831 of record CAYWBE010000104.1, on the reverse strand, counting down.
GCCTCGCCGCCTGGTGGGTGGCCGGCCTGGCCGACGCCGGTGGTGCCCTGCCGTGGCTGGCCGTTCCGACGGTGGCCCTGGCGTTGGGCACCGCGGGCTACACGGCGTTCCTGTTCGGCCAGTGCGAGGGACGGGACCTCTGGCAGGAGCCGTTGCTGCTGCCCGTGCTGCTGGCCCAGTCGGTGATGGCCGGTGGGGCGGCCTGGTCGCTGCTCGACCAGTTCCTGGACGTGCCGTCGCACGGTTCGGTGAAGTGGGCGTTCCTGGCCGGCCTGGTGGCCAACGCCGCCCTGGTGGGCATGGAGGTCCGGGGCGGACACACCAGGCACGTCACCATGGCCATCGCCGAGATGCGTCGCGGCGCCCAGCGGAAGCGGTGGCGCGAGTTCCTGTTCTGCACGGCCTTCTCGCTGGTGTTCCTGGGCCTGGATGTCCTGTTCGGCGAGGTGCTCGGCGACTGGTCCGGCCCCGTCCAGCCCATCGTCCCCCTGGCCGCCCTGTACGGCCTGTTCGCCTACGAGGACGCCTACGTCCGGGCCGGCCAGTCCGTCCCCCTCTCGTAGCCGCCGTCCACCGGAGTCCCTGGAGCACGCCATGACCGAGATGCTGTCGGCCTACCCGCCCGAGGAGTCCTGGGACCACGTCGAGTCCCTGGATCCGGCCGCCTGGCCCACGAAGGTGCGGCGGTCCCACCGCCTGGTGCCCACCACCTGCTTCAACTGCGAGGCCAATTGCGGCCTGCTGGCCTGGGTCGACAAGGACACCGGGAAGATCACCAAGTTCGAGGGCAACCCGGTGCACCCGGCCAGCCGGGGCCGCAACTGCGCCAAG
>CAYWBE010000103.1:0-6242 GCA_964456295.1 uncultured Candidatus Nemicrothrix sp. | reverse complement strand
GGCTGTTCCGCTTCGAGATCAACGTCCGGGCATCCACGGTGCTGGGCATGATCGGTGCCGGCGGCGTGGGCTCCGAGCTGGTGTCCCAACTGGTGTTCCGGAACTTCGCCGCGGTGGGCGCGGTGCTGGCCATGACCATCGCGGTGGTACTGGCCATCGACACCGCCTCGGCTGCCGTGCGACGTCGGATCATCCGGGGTTCGGCCGGCACGGGACCGGACCCCACCGGAGGGGACCGCAACGCCGCGGTGCTGGCCGACCTGACCGGCCGCTCCCCCGGTTCCCCGTCGGAGCCCTCGTGACGGCCGGCGGCCTGACCACCATCGGTATCGACGTGGGCGGCACCAAGGCCGCCGCGGTGCTCGTCGACCCGGCCGACGGCACGGTCCTCGACCGGGAACGCGAGCCGAGTGATGGGACACCCACCGACCTGGTGGCCACCCTGGCCGGGATGGTCGACGCCCTCCGCGACCGGTGCGACGCCGACGTGGCAGCCGTGGGACTGGGCATCGCCGGGCTGGTGGACCGGGGCGGCGTGGTCCGGTGGTCGCCCAACCTGCCCGCCGTGGTGGACCACCCGGTGGCCGACGACCTGGCGACGGCCGTCGGATTGCCGGTCACCACCGCCAACGACGCCACGGCGGCCACCGTCGCCGAGGCCCGCATGGGAGCCGGCCGGGGCTGTGACGACGTCGCCGTGGTCACCCTTGGCACCGGGATCGGCGCCGGGTTCGTGGTCGACGGTCGCCTGCTCCGGGGTGCCCACGGGTTCGCCGGCGAGCCGGGCCACATGGTGGTCAACGCTGACGGGCCCCTGCACCTGACCGGCCACCAGGGCCCCTGGGAGGCCCTGGCCTCGGGCAACGCCCTGGGTCGGATGGGTGCCGAGGCTGGCCTGGGTGGGGGCCGCGCTGTGGTGGCGGCCATGTCGGCCGGCGACCAGACGGCCACCGACGTGTTCGACCGGTGGTGCCGGGAGGTGGCCCGCGGCCTGGCCAACCTGGTCGTGGTGCTGGACACCCGTCGGATCGTGCTGGGTGGCGGCCTGGTCGAGGTCGGTGGGCCACTGTGCTCCGGTGTGGCCGACTGGCTGGCCCGGCTCACACCGGGTGCCGATTCACGACCGACCGTCGAGGTGGTACTGGCCGAACTGGGATCGGACGCCGGTGCACTGGGGGCCGGCCTGCTGGCCGGCGACCTGCTGGCCGGCGGTGCCTGACCCGGCCGGACCGGACGGCGGGCGCCTACAGGTGGGCGTCGAGCAGGGCGAGGGTGCGGGTCCAGGCCAGGGCGGCCGCCTCGGCGTCGTAGGTACCGAACGGATCCTCCTCGTTGGCGAACGGGTGCCCGGTTCCGCCGTAGACGTGGAAGGTCACGTCACGACCCATGGCCCGTAGGTCCCCACCCAGGGCGAGCACGGCATCGGTCGGGAAGAAGTCGTCGTGCTCGGCCATGTGGCCCTCGACCACGGCCGTCAGCCCGGACCAGTCGGGAGCGCCGTCGCCCAGCGGGGCGCCGTAGTACGGAGCGGCACAGGCCACCCGGTCGCCCTCCTGCGCAGCGATCAGCAGGGTGAGCATCCCACCCATGCAGAAGCCGACCACCCCGACGGCCCCACCCGTGGTCGCCTCATGGGCCAACAGGTGGTCGATGGCCGCCGACATGTCCCTGGCCGCCCGCTCCGGCGGCAACGCGGTCATGAGCTCGCCGGCCCGGTCCACCTCGGTATGGGTGGCCATCTCACCGTGGTAGAGGTCCGGGGCGAGCGCCACATGGCCCTCGGCGGCCAGCCGGTCGCACACCCGCTCCAGCTGGGGCACCAGCCCCCACCACTCCTGGATCACCAGGACCCCGGCACCCGAGCCCGACGCCGGCACCGACAGGTAGCCCCCGGCCGTCGACCCGTTCACCGCGAACTCCACCCGCTCTCCAGCCGGAGGCTGGTCCAGTCCGTCGCCGCTCATCGGTCCTCCCCTTCTTCCTCATCGTCCTCGTCGGATTCGGTCAGCCATGCCGGGTAGTCCCACCGATGCTGGTCGTCGGACGACACCCGTGGCGACTCGAGCCGCACGGCGTGGAAGGCCTGCTCCAGGAGTCGGGGCTCACCGGCCGAGTAGAGGGCCGCCGGCCGACCCCGGGTTCCCGACGGCTCGGTGGTCCGCCCGAGGGCACGGACGAAGTCCGGCTCGGACCGCACCTTGCGCTGGAAGTTGCCGTGGTCGAACTCGGCCCCCCACACCGCCTCGTAGACCCGTCGCAACTGCTTGATGGTGAACTCCGGCGGGCAGAAGCGGGTGGCCTCCGTCGAGTACTCCAGCCGCGACATGGCCCGTTCGACGCCGTCCAGGACGATGGTCCGGTGGTCGAAGGCCAACCGGTGGTCCTCCCGCTCGATCTCGACCACGGGCACGAGGGCGGCCTCGACGGCATCGCCCCCTCCGACCAGGTCCCCGACCTCGGCCAGGATCGTCCAGTAGGCGACGGTCACCACCCGCATCCGCGGGTCCCGGTCCGGATCGCCGTAGCTGCGGAGCTGCTCGATCCGGTCGGGCTTGAGGCCCAACTTCGTCTCCTCGGTCAACTCGCGCAGCGCGGCAGCCGACGGCGACTCGTCCGGACGCACGAAGCCGCCGGGCAGTGCCCACCGGTCCTTGAAGGGTGGTTCTCCCCGACGCACCAGGACCACCTGGAGCAGGTCGTCGACGATGGTGAACACCACCACGTCGGCGGTGACTGCGAACGGGGGGTAGTCGCCGGGGTCGTAACCCTTCGGCGGTCCCTCCGGAGGCGTGTCGTCCGGCCTATTTAGGTCCTGTGTTGACATAAACCCTTATCTCCTATATAGTGCTTCTGACATCTTATACCAGTCACACCGGCTCGGTACAGGTATCGGGAACGGGAACCCGAGATGGGACCCGGTCAGGAATGACGAGGAAAGAACAGGACATGGACATGACGACCAACGAAACCTACATCGCACGACTCAGGAAGCTGATCGCCGAGGCACCCGACGGCCTCGACGTCGGCCCGCTGGAGGTCGCCCTGGCCTCGGCCGAGGCCGCCCTCGACAGCTCGGATGCCACCGGCGACCGCACCAAGATCTGGTTCCTTCTGGACCGCTCCGGCTCGATGGACCACCTGGCCGGTGACGTGATCGGCGGCTTCAACCAGTTCCTGGCCCAGCAGCAGGCCCAGACCGGCAAGGCCCGGATGTCGGTCGTGCTGTTCGACGGCCAGGACCCCTACGAGGTGGTGGTCGACGGTCGACGCATCGCCGAGGTCCCCACGTTGACGCCGGCCACCTACCACGCCCGCGGGATGACGCCCCTGTTCGACGCCCTCGGCACGTTGCTGGAGCGGGCCGACCAGCGGATCGCCCAGCGGACCGAGGCCGGACAGGAGGCCGAGGACCAGTTGGTGCTGGTCTTCACCGACGGCCACGAGAACGCCTCGAGGCGGTTCGACCGGACCCGGGTCTTCGAGATGATCAAGGACCGCCAGGACGCCGGCAACTGGACGTTCGTGTTCATGGGGGCCAATCAGGACTCCTACGCAGCAGGCGGTGGCGTCGGCTTCGGCGACGGCAACATCCAGGACTTCGACCCCAACTCGGCCAGCGTCCACCAGTCCTTCGCCGAGTTCAACCGGGGGACGTCCAGCTACCGGATGAAGCCCCGACGCCAGCGGATGACGGATCGCCAGGACTTCTTCGAGGGCCAGAAGCTCGCCGAGCAGGCCCTCCGGGAGCAGGCCCAGCGGGACCAGGACGGCGACGTCCTCTGATCGGGCTTCCCCGAGGGGACGGCCGGTCGGGTCGACGGATCCGACCGGCCAGCCCTCCCCCCCGGCCCTCTGACCCCACCGGAAACCAGCCACGACCACGACAGGAGACCCCATGACCATCGCCCCGCTCGACGCCGCACCCATCGGACCGCCCATCACCCGCGGCGGCATCTCGATCTACCCCGTCTACCTCCCCGGCAACCCCCTGCCCCCCATCGGTACCGGCCGCGACTCGGGGCTGACCATCGACGAGCTGCCCCACGCCGAGGTCCCCCACCTGGTGGTCCACAACCCGACCGGCCAGCCCATCCTGATCGTGGAGGGCGAGCAGTTCGTGGGGGGACGCCAGAACCGCACGGCCAACACCAGCGTGCTGGTACCGGCCGGCGAGGCCCGCCAGATCCCCGTCTCATGTCTCGAGGTGGGCCGCTGGGGCCGGCACCGGGCCTTCGAGCACGCCCCGACGTTCACCCCCCGTCGGGTGCGCCGGACCAAGCAACGCGAGGTGGCCCGCACCATGGCCGGCATCAGCGCCCCGATCGGCGGCCACCCCGGTGCACCCTCCGGCGACCGTTCCGGCGACCAGCACCAGGTCTGGCACGCCATCCAGACCGAGATGAACGCCATGGCCGCACCGTCGGACACCGGGGCGGTGGCCGACGCCGACCAGGTTCTGATCCGTGACCAGCACCGACGGGACGCGGTCGACGAGTTGGTGGCCCGGGGACCACTGCCCGGCCAGTGCGGCATCGTGGTGGCCCACGGCTGGCGCGCCGTGGCCGCCGAGGTGTTCGGCACCCGGGAACTCCTGGCCGCCCACTGGGGCCCGCTGGTGCGCTCGCACCTGCTCGAGCAACCCACGGCCACCGGCCAGCGGTCGGCCACCGGCGCCATGAAGCTGCTCCGGCGCTTCGCCCAGGCCGACTCGGTGGACTCCCCCGGCCTAGGCATGGGCACCGAGCACCACGTGGCCGCCGAACGGGTCACCGGCCAGGCCCTCACCCTGGACGGCGCCCTGGTCCACGCCGGGATCTTCCGCCGCGGCTGACCCGATCCCGCCGCCGGCAACCAGTCCCGGACACCGGTTCCAGGTACCGGTCCCATCGGCAACCGGCCGGTGGGGCCACGGAGCGGTCCGGTAGCCTGACCCGTTCCAGCCCCTGTAGCTCAGCGGATAGAGCATCGGCCTCCGGAGCCGTGTGCACAGGTTCGAGTCCTGTCAGGGGCGCCAGACACCACCGGGAGCAGTCCCCCGGGACCGTGAGCAGGACGGCCCGCCCTGGGCACCTCCTCCTGAGCCCGTTTCCGGCCCCGGAAGGGGCCGGGGCTAGGGTCGACGGCGATGGCCGCACCCCGCAAGAAGTGGACCTTCCAGTGGAAGGAACTCTACGACGAGGTCATCACCTCAGGCCTCTGCACGGGCTGTGCGGGCTGCGTGATCGCCTGCCCCCACGACGTCATCGGCTACGAGCACCAGCCCGGGCAGTACCGACCGTTCCACCTCGAGGACGACCTGGGGCTCGAGGACTGCGGCCACGGCCAGAAGGGCTGCACGTCGTGCACCCGGGCCTGCCCACGGTTCCGGGACTGGGAGACCGAGGCCGACGAGCACCTGTTCGCCCGGGCCCGTCGGCCCGACGAGATGGCCGGCGTCTACAAGGACGTCCTGCTGACGAGGGCGACCGACGCCGGCGTCCACCAGATGGGCCAGGACGGTGGGTTGGTGTCGGCCATCCTCATCTGGTGCCTCGACAACGGCATCATCGACGGTGCCCTGACCAGCCACCTCGAACCTGAGGGCCCTGACGGTTCCAGCAGCTGGAAGGCCGTCCCGGCGGTGGCCACCGACCGGGCCTCGGTGCTGGCCGGTGCCGGAAGCCGCTACACCTACTCAGCCAACACCCTGGCCATGCCCGAGGCCCTCGAACGCGGCCTGTCGTCACTCGCCCTGGTGGGCATGAGCTGCCAGACGTCCATCGGGCCGGTGATGTGGCACCGGAAGGTGGGCAAGGCCGGCAAGCCCATCAGGCTCAACATCGGCCTCCTGTGCTCCAAGTCGTTCGACGACGCCATCTTCGAGGAGCTGTTCTGGGCCAAGTACCGCCTCCGCAAGGAGGACATGGTCAAGATGAACATCAAGGGCGTCTTCCAGATCTGGATGCGCAACGGCGACTACCACGAGGTGAACCTCAAGGAGTGTCACGCCTGGACCCGCGACGGCTGCAACCACTGCCCGGACTTCGCCGCCGAACACGCCGACATCTCCACCGGGGGCATCGGCGAGAACAACGACTGGACGCTGACCATCGTGCGGACCGAACTGGGCCGTCAGGTCATCATGGGCATGCTGGCCGACGGCGTGATTGAGGGTCGCCCCGGCGACAGCGACCCCGGGGCCATCGCCCTCATGCACAAGCTGGCCGCCAAGAGCCGGGACCGGTGGCCGGAGTGGGCCAACC
>CAYWBE010000102.1:0-6268 GCA_964456295.1 uncultured Candidatus Nemicrothrix sp. | reverse complement strand
CCGGTGGCTGACCGGGTGACCGGCCGGCTGGCCGGCCGCACCGCGGTGGTGACCGGAGGGACCGGCGGCATCGGCACGGCCATCTGTGCCCGCTTCGTCCGCGAGGGCGCCGAGGTCGTCGCCCTGGATCCGGCGGCCCCCGAGGCATCCGAACAGGTGGCACCGGTCGACGTCACTGACGAGGCGGCGGTCGCCGGCTTCTTCGACGAGCTGGTCGACCGGTGGTCGTCGCTGGACATCCTGGTGAACGCAGCGGGCATCGAGATCGAGAAGACCATCGAGGAGACCACGCTGGAGGAGTGGAACCGGGTGTTCGCCGTCAACGTCACCGGCACGTTCCTGACGTCGCGCCATGCCCTCCCGCTGCTGCGGCGATCCACCGGCGCCAGCATCGTGAACTTCGGGTCCTACGACGGGTTCATCGCCGATCCCTCGCTGGCTGCCTACTGCGCCTCCAAGGGTGCCGTACACGCCCTCACCAGGGCCATGGCCTGTGACCACGGGCCCGAGGGCATCCGGGTGAACGCCGTGTGCCCGGGCTACATCGACACCCCGATGCTGGAGGGCTTCTTCGCGGGCGGCGACGTCGAGACCCTCCAGGACGCCATCCGTGACGTGCACCCCACCCGGACGTGGGGCACCCCCGACGACGTCGCCAACCTGGTCACCTGGCTGGCCTCCGACGAAGCCCGCTACGCCTCGGGCCAACTCTGGGTCCTGGACGGGGGTCTCACCGCCCAGGTCCAACAGATGCATCCGCGAGCCGGGACCTCCACCGCCTCGGCCCACGACCTGCCCTCCTAGGCTCCGGCCATGGCCCACCCTCCCCCCGCCGATCCCGCGGACCTCGAGTTCGCAGTGGCCATCGCCCGGGAGGCCGGCTCGCTGACCCTCGACCTGTTCCGCCGACCGGACGTGGAGGTCGAGGGCAAGGAGGACGGCACCCCGGTCACCGCCGCCGACCGCGGGGCGGAACGGTTGCTCCGGGACCGGATCGGCAACGCCCACCCGCAGGACGCGGTGGTGGGCGAGGAGGAGGCCGACACCGGTGGAACCTCTGGTCGAACCTGGGTGCTGGACCCCATCGACGGGACCCAGTCGTTCGTACACGGCGTACCGCTGTACGCCAACCTGATCGCCCTCGAAGACGAACACGGCCCAGCCGTCGGAGTCATCAACATCCCCGCCCTGGACGAGTGTGTGTGGGCGGGTCGGGGACTGGGCTGCTTCGTGAACGGGGAACCCACCCGGGTCTCCGACCGCTCCGACCTCCGCGGAGCCTGCATCGTGACCAGCGGCGTCGACTACTGGCCGTCAGCAGCCACCCTCGACGAGTTCGTGGGCCGTGGCGCCGTGATCCGAACCTGGGGTGACGCCTACGGCTACGTACTGGTGGCCACCGGTAGGGCACACGCCATGGTGGACCCGATCGTCAACCGGTGGGATGTCGCACCGATGCTGACCATCTTCCCGGAGGCCGGCGGGGTCTTCACCGACCTCTCCGGTGCCGTCACCGCCGAGGGTGGGGACGCCCTGGCCACCAACCGGGGCCTGGCCGACCAGATCCTCGCCCTGGTGGGTCGCTGACCAACCCACCGGGCCCACGGTTCAGGAGAGCGCCCGCTCCCCTTCGAAGACCGACGCCTCGAGGCCCCGCTCGGCCAGCTCGGACAGGAAGGCCACCGGCTCCACCATCTCGGCCAGGCCCGCCATCCCGGCCACCCGGTTCCGGCCGGCCAGGAGCCACTCGACCGTCGTGGACGCCACCAGCGCAGCAGCCACCGCCGGTCGACCGGCGGCACCCAGGACCGCCACGTCGCTGGCCACCCCCCGACGACCACGCACCTCGACCCGCACGGCCCCCGCTCCCCCCTCCACGTGGGGCGGCGACAGCATCGGCAGGGGGGCCGTCAACCGGTCCCGACGGGTAGCCGCCACCCGGGCGGTGATCCGGCCGACCGCGGGCAGGGCATGGTGCAGCAGCACCGGATCGGGAAGCGCCGCCCGGTAGCAGTCCCTCGGCCCGACCGGATCCGGGAACCATGCCAGCTCCCTCCCCGACCCACCGGCCCGACGGACCCATTCGCCCACCTCCGTCGAACCATCCCTCCGCCAGTCGTAGGACATCCGGCTGAGCGCCCGATGGTGGACCAGGGCACAGGCCGGACCGCCCGTCCCCGCCTTGGCCACATGGATCTCGTCCACCTCGTCGAACCACGAGGCACCGTGGGCAGCCAGGACACACGACAGCCCGGGTCCGAAGCCAGCTCCCACGGCGATCGGCACCCCGGCACGTGCCGCATCGGCGGATCGACGGAGGACGGCGATCGTCTCGGCCAGGCCGTCGCCCACCAGCACGGCCGGACGCCGTGCCTCGATGGTCTCCTGCACCGCCTCCAACTGGGTCCCCCGCGGGGTGGCCACCACCACGGCATCGGCCTCCAGGGAGCCGGGGAACGGTGAATGCTCGACCCGACAGCGGTCGCCCAGGGCCCGCGAGGCCCGAGCCAGCCGCTCGGCAGAGATGTCACGCAGCACGACCCGGTCCACCGCGTCCGAGGTGACCAGCTGACGAGCCACCCGTGCCCCGACGGCACCGGCACCCAGCACGGCGACCGTGCTCAACGCAACCTCGGGCCGGAGAGGGGTCGCCACCCGCCGGATCGACGCGCGATGCCGTCGGCTCCGTTGATGCGGAGGGCGGCAGCCACTGCGGCAGCCACGCTCACCGCGGCGAGGGCTCGTCGGATGACCTGCATGGACGTGGGGCTAGCTGGAATCGAACCAGCGACCTCACCCTTATCAGGGGTGCGCTCTAACCGACTGAGCTATAGCCCCGCAGACCCCGGAACGGTACCGGCCCCGGTGAAGGCGTCACTACTCCCCGGGTGCGACCCCCGGTGGAGGGCCAGCGCCCGATTCCGGAGCCTCCAGCACGACGTCCCCACGACGGAGTCGACGCTGGCGGACCGCGGTCTCCTCCTCGACCATCGTGAAGCGGATCCCCCCGGTCAGGTCGCTGATCAGGTTGAACAGGATCACCAGCACCACGGTCACCCCGATGCCACCGACCACCAGCACCAGGCCTCCCAGGACGAAGATCCGGAAGATCTGCTCGGAATCGAAGGTGAAGGTCTCCAGCGCGAAGAGCTCCTCGATGAACGTCTCGACCTTGGCGATGGTCCCGGCTTCTTCGGCCGCACTCCACAACATGCGGGTGGCGATGACCAGGAGGCCCCACACGCACAGGTAGAAGACCAGGCATACCTTCAGCACCGACCAGGGCTCCAGGTGGCGGACCAGACGACGGACCCGGCGGACCCGGTACCCACCATCCGACGCCGCAGGGGCCGGATCCGGAGCCGAACGCCGTCCACCCGATCGGACCGGAGCAGATGGCGTCCGGCCGGATCGTGCCTTCAGCAGACGCGGGCGCTCCCGACGGAAGACGGGCGCCACGTCGAGGCCGTCATCGTCCCCACCGGACATCCGGGCCAGCAGGTCGGCCGATGACTCCAGCACCGTCGGTGCAGCGACCCGGTCACCACCGGTGCCATCGTCGGTCTCATCGTCGGGGTCATCAAGGGGGCCATCGACAGCACCGTCGTCCGGTACGCCCTCCTCAGCCCGGTCGGCATGGTCGCCCGGCTCTCCGCCCCGATCACCAACCGTCAGGTCGCCATCGGATGGACCGCCATCCGAAAGGCCAGGGGACGACTCGTCGGGGTCGTCGGATGCCACGGGGTCGTCGGATGCCACGGGCCGGAAGTCTACGGGTCCGATCCCGGACCAGCCGGGCGCGCCACCGATCGGGCCATGGCCCTGGCCCGCCCCACCCGGACGCTCACCTCGACCACGCCGGCCTCCACCCGGAAGCCCATGAGCACCCCGCCGTTGGCCCGAGCCATCTCCATGGCCGCCCATCGAGCGGCATCGGCCCCGTCGACTCCCCGAACCGCGGCGACCAGTGCCGCTGCGTCAGCAGCCGTCCGGGCCCGGGCCCGATCCACCACCACCTCGGCCACCTCGCCGACCAGCCAGGCCATCGCACCGGCCATGACCAGCAACGGAATGACCAACGGCAGCAACTGCCCGCGGTCGTCATCGGTCCACCGATCGACCACCGGTGTCCTCCCCGTCTCGGTGGGACCCACTGGATCCCGGTACGTCGGGGGAAGGGATGCCCTGGTAGCGGGCGACCGGTCCTCGGGTCAGGCGCTCTCGTCTGCCCGGTCCACGGGCCCGTCAGCAGGCTCTCCCGCGGGGACGGGTGAGACCGCAGCAACCTCCTGACCGTCACCGGGCGACATCACCCTGACCCCGGTGGCATCGCGGCCCTGGAGCGAGATCTCCGAGGCGGGCATCCGGATGATCATCCCGGCCGTCGTGATGGCGAACAGGTCCTCATCCTCGGTCAGTACCAGCGCACCGACCACCCGCCCACGGTCGTCCGTCGTCCGGATTCCCCGGACGCCCAACCCCGCTCGGCCCTTCACGGCGAACTCGTCCAACTCGGTCCGCTTGCCGTAGCCCTCGGTGGTCAGGTGCAGGATCGTGGCGTCACCACGGGCCACACAGCACGACACCAGGACGTCGCCGCTCCGGAACTTCATGCCCCGCACCCCCGCGGCACTCCGGCCCATGGGCCGCACGTCGTCCTCGGAGATCCGCAGGGTCTGCCCGGAACTCGAAACCAGGAACAGGTCGTCGTCACCGTTGGTCGGCACGACGGCGACCAACTCGTCGCCGTCGTTGAGTCGCACGGCGATCAGGCCGGCCTTCAGCGACGAGTCGTAGGCGGTGAAGCGCGTCTTCTTCACCCGACCGGACCGCGTGGCGAAGAACAGGAACCGGTTCGACTCGTAGTCCCGGGTGTCGATGACGGCCTGGATGCGTTCATCGGGCTGCAACGGCAAGAGGTTCACGATCGACGTCCCGCGTGCCGTACGACCCGCCGACGGGATCTCGTGGGCCTTCAGGCGATACACCCGACCCCTGGTCGAGAAGAAGAGCAGGTAGGCGTGGGCTGTCGTGTGGATGAGATGGGCCACGGCGTCCTCGTCCTTGAGCCGGGCGCCGGTCACCCCCTTGCCGCCCCGTCCCTGGGTGCGGAACTCCCCGATCGACATGGTCTTGACGTAGCCCGAGGTGCTCATGGCGAACACGAGTTCCTCGTTGTCGATGAGGTCCTCGATGTCCAGTTCGCCCGGATCGTGGACCATCTCGCTCCGCCTCGGGGTGGCGTGGCGGTCACGGACCTCGCCCAATTCGGCCTTGATGACCCCCCGGAGGCGATCCTCGTCGGCGAGGATCTCCTCCAACTCGGCGATGGTCGACAGGAGCTCGGCCATCCGCTCCTCGAGGTTGGTCCGCCCGAGACGGGTCAGGCGGGCCAGCTGCATGTCCAGGATGTGGTTGGCCTGTACCTCGCTGAACGCGAAGTCCTCGCCCATGAGGCCCTCGCGTGCCGTGGCCCGATCGGCCGATCCCCGGATGAGGGCGATGATGTCGTCGATCCGATCCAGCGCCTTGAGCAGGCCTTCGGTGATGTGGGCCTCGTCGCGGGCCTTGAGCAGGCGGTGTTCGCTCCGGCGGCGGACCACCACTACCTGGTGGTCGACGTAGGCCACCAGGAGGTCGCGCAGGTTCAGGGTCCGGGGCACCTCGTCGACCAGGGCCACCGTGTTGACCGAGAACGTGGTCTGCAACGGCGTCCGCTTGAACAGGTTGTTCAGGATGACCAGTGCCGGGGCATCCCGCTTGAGCGTGATGACGATCCTGGTCCGGCCCTGGGCCGATTCGTCGTTGACGTCGGCGATGCCGTCGATCTCGCGGGCGTCCACCAGGTCCCGGATCTTGGACATGATCAGGTTCGGACTGGCCTGGTACGGCAGTTCGGTGACCACGATCCGGCTGGATCGCGGGCCCTCCTCGATGTCGGTCCGGGCCCGCATCCGGACCTGCCCCCGCCCGGTCCGATAGGCGTCACGGATGCCCGACCGCCCCAGGATCAGGGCACCGGTCGGGAAGTCCGGTCCCGGTAGGTGCTCCATGAGGTCGTCGGGCGTGGCCTCCGGGTTGTCGATGAGGTGGATGGTGGCGTCGATGACCTCGCCGAGGTTGTGGGTCGGGATGTTGGTCGCCATCCCCACCGCGATGCCCTGGCTGCCGTTGACCAGCAGGTTCGGGAAGCGGGCCGGCAGCACCACCGGCTCGGTGAACTCGCCCGAGTAGTTCTCGGTGAAGTCGACGGTGTCCTCGTCGATCC
>CAYWBE010000101.1:0-6335 GCA_964456295.1 uncultured Candidatus Nemicrothrix sp. | reverse complement strand
ATGGCGCCGACGCTACCGATCCGCTGGAGGGGGAGTCGGATCAGGTGCCGGCGAGATCCCGGGCGATGGAGCGGACCTCGGCCATGGCCCCGGCCAGGTCGGCCACCTCGACCTCGGTGGCTCCATCGGTGGCCAGGAAGCAGAGGACGACCCGGTGGACCGGAAGGCCGGTGGATCGTTCGGCGGCCAACGCGTAGGTGGCTCCCTGGAGCCGGTAGCGCTCGGCCTTGGCTGCCCGGTCGGCGTCGTCGGCCACCGCGTCGGTCTTGTAGTCCACGATGACGAGGCCGGGGGTGTCGCCTCGGCCATCCAGAACGGCGAGATCGATGTAGCCCTCGACGACCGGGGCACCGGGGTCGTCGTCGACCGGGGCGGCCACGTAGAGCTCCCGCCAATGGCGTGAGTCCGCGGCAAGTCGGACGACCTCGGCCTCCAGACCGGCGCGGACGAGAGCGTCGATGGTCCGGAGGTCACCCAGGAGGCCCTCAGCGACCGCCTGTTCCCGGATGGTCGACGCAGCATCGGTGGTGTCGAAGTCGAGGAGTTCCAGGGCACCGTGGACGGCCCGTCCGACACCGGTGCCGTGACGGCCCACCTCGCCAGGTCTGGCCCGGTCTTCGTCGAAATCTGCGGGCGCCTCGGCGACAGCCCGGGTCGCTACGTGGGCGGCGATGGCGGTGGCCGAGATGGTGCTCGGTCGGCCGGCCCGGTCGATGGCCTGATCCCGTGTCGTGATCCAGGTCCGGCGGTCGGGGAGCGGTCGCATCGATGGTCCGGCTGGTGGGGGAAGGACGCGGTCTGTCGGGATCAGGTCGGTGTCGTGGACTTCGTCGCCGAGCTCGTCGAGAGCCTGGGCCAGCCGACGGCCGTGACCGGGGCGTCCCGGCTTCTCGGGGTCGACGTCGGTGGCCCGGTGGACCGAGACGACGAGATGATCGCGTGCACGGGTGGTGGCGACGTAGAGAAGACGCACGGCTTCGGCGTCCTCGAACCGGCGATGGGTCTCGTCAGCCTGCTGGAAGCCGGGGGTCTCGACCGCGGGGATGCGGGTCTTCACGTCGCCCTTACTGATTCGGGCCTCCAACGAGCCTCCGTGGCCAGTGAGGAGTCGTGGCCCGGTGTCCTGCCGGGCCTCCGAGCTCGACATGCCGGAGAGGATGGTGACCGGGAACTCCAGTCCCTTCGCGCCGTGGATGGTGAGGATCCGTACCGCATCGTCATCGACCTCGGGGAGCACGGTCTCGGCGACACGACTCTTCTCGTCAGCCAGAGCGAGACACCAGTCGACGAAGCCCCGCAGGGAGCCTCCCCTCGATTCGGCGAACACGCGGGCCCGGTCGGCCAGTAGTCGGACCCGTCGCCACGCATCCCGGGGTCGGGCTTCGCCGAAGGCCACCTGAAGGACCCGACGGTCATGGACCAGGCGTTCCAGGACCCCGGATGGTCCGAGGTGGTGCCGCTGGTCGTGCACGTCGGCCAGCCAGGCCAGGCCATCAGCGACCACCGCAACCGTCGGGTCTCCGTCAGGCTGATCGGCCTTGTGGTTCCAGGAGCCGCCATGGTGGACCTTCCAACGGGCGAGGTCGTCGTCGCCGCACCCGAGGTACGGGGTCCGTAGCGCGGCGACGACGGCGAGGTCGTCGGTCGGGTCGTCGATTGCCCGGAGCACCATCAGGATGTCGCGAACCTGAGGGGTGGCGAAGAGCATCGAGCTCGACTCGGCACGGAACGGGATGTCAGCGGCCTCCAGGGCGGCTTCGAGCGCGGGGAGGGAGGTCTTCGTCGGTAGGAGAATGGCGATATCGCTGAACTGGCATGGCCGGTGGGTTCCGCCCTCGTCCTCGATGGTCCATCCGTCGACCATGGCCGTGGTGATGACCTCGGCTACGTCGGTGGCCTCGATTTCTCGGAGTTCCGGTGCGTTGACGTCCTTGCCGTGAGCTCGTCGTCCCAGGATGGTGACGGCCGGACCGACCACCGCCGCGGGCCGCCGACCAACGAGCGGCGTGTAGCCGGGCTGCACGAGGTCCGTTCGTATCTCCCCGTCGTCCGATGCCGGGTTCGACCCGATGAGCTGGCCGAACACGGCGTTGACCCAGTCGATGATCGGAACGGTGGTCCGGAAGTTTTCGGTGAGCGCGGGTCGGGCCGCATCGAGGAACTGGCGGACCTGGAGGTAGAGGGAGATGTCGGCGCGACGGAACCGGTAGATGGACTGCTTCGGGTCGCCGACGAGGAACAACGATCCCGGTTCGGGCGTGAAGTCCTCGAGGTCGGCATCTGCAGGGGAACCGGGGTCGGTCAGCAGGAGGGCGAGTTCGAGTTGGAGGGGGTCCGTGTCCTGGAACTCGTCGAGGAGGAGACACCGGTAACGCTGGTGGAGCGTGGAGCGAACCGCTGACCCGAGGGTGGGGTGGACGAGGAGGTCGCGGGCGACCACGAGTAGGTCGTGGAAGGTCAGACACCCGAGTCGACGTCGTTCGACACTTGCCGCCAGGGTGGTCTTGATCGTTTCTCCCAGGAGGCGATGAAGTACATCCTCGGCGACTGTTTCGAGAAGGGCTTTCCGCTGAGCTCCCGCCTCGAGGATCAGGTCGGCGATCTCGACCTTGAGGTCGCCCCAGATCTCCTTCCTCCCCGGGTTGTTCCCGACGTTGAACGACAACCGGACCAGCTTCACCTGAAGGATGCGAACGGCGTCGATTTCATCAACGGCGCCTCGAAGCATCGCGGCGGCCTTGCGGACCTTGTCGATCCGGACCCGGAGGGTGTCGTCCTCGTCGAGGTCGTGGCGGTCGAGGGCCACCGCCTGATCCATGAGGTCGAGGATCCCGTCGAGGTCGACGGGGTCGGGGTCCCGGGGCGTCGGCGGGGCGCTGAGGAGGTCCCACCGGTGGTCGAGTTCCCGAGCCAGATCTCGGAGATGGGACATTCGCACACCGAGGGCGTCGGCCAGAAGGACGGTCCGGGCGAGGTCGTCGTCGTCAAGGAGGAGACGTTGGAGGTCGGCCCACCGGTCGTCAAAATCCAGGCCGCTGGAGATCTCGTCGAGAACCTCGAAGCCCGGGGGCAGGCCGGCCTCGAGGGGGTGGTCGGTCAGGAGCCGTCGGGCGAAGCCGTGGAGGGTGGTGAGCGCAGCGAGGTCGACGTCGGCCAGGGCGGTGTCGGCGCGTCGCCGGCGTTCCGGATCGTCGTCCTGGCGGGCCACGTTCTCCAGCGTTCGTCGGAACCGGTCGCCGAGTTCAGCCGCCGCCTTCTCGGTGAAGGTGATGGCGGCGATTTCCTCGATCGGTATGCCTTCGTCGACCACCAGAGCGACCATGCGGGCGACCAGCGCCGTTGTCTTGCCGGTGCCGGCCCCGGCTTCGACAAAGAGGTTCTCGTCGAGAGATCGGCCGATGCGGTCCCGTGCCGCCTGATCGCCGGGCACTGAATCGGTCATTGGCCGGTTCCTCCGCCATGGGTGCCGTCATCGTCGGTAGGCGGCCCGCTGGCGAGGAAGTCGGTGGTGATGTGGTCCTCGTGGAGGGCCAGAACCGGGTGACCGACCTTGCGGGCGCGGGCCGTCCGGACCCGGCGGGCATCCAGACCGTCGGGGGAGCAGTGGGGACACCGGTAGGACTCCGGCCGGTCGCTGTCGGGCGGGTGATGGGGGAAGGAACCACCGTCGATGCCGTGGACGATGGATGCCAGCACCCGTTCGAACGAGGCCAGAACGTCGGCGTCGATGTCGTAGCCGAGGTGGCGGTGGCTGTCGGCAACCTCGCCGAAGAAGGCGTAGGTGGCGTGTCGGGTCGATCGCTCATCGTCGGCGGCAGCCAGGGCATAGATCGGGAGTTGCAGGTGGTCGCCGTCCGGGAAATAGGCCTTGGGGATCTTCTTGAAGCCCTCGGGGTTTCCGGTCTTGGCGTCGACGACGACGAGGTCACCATCGGCGGTGACGTCAATGCGGTCGATGGCTCCTCGGAACCGGAGGGTCCGACCATCGGCCAGGGTCACGACCAATGGGTTGTCGCCGCCGAACCGCTTCTCGGCGGCGATCGGGCTGCTGGTGAGGTCGGCTCGGAATCCTGAGTCGATGACCAGGAAGTCGTCGAGGTCGGCGGCCAGTCGAGCGTGGACGGTCGAACGGAAGCGCGGATGGGGCGCCTCACCGCGGGCCCCGGCATGGCCGAACTCCTCTTCGAGGAGGTCGGCGGCCCGGGAGCGCTCGCCGGTCGTCCACGGCGCACCGGGACCGGGCAGGGTTCCGGCCTCCAGGCCCTCGGACACCAGACGGTCGAGGACGCGATGGATGATCGATCCCCGGACGACCGGAGCGAGGTCGGTCCGCTCCGTGGGTTCCTCGAAGGGGTGGACTCCGAGCACGTACTCGCTGAAGAAGGAGAAGGGGCACCTCACCCACCTCTCGAGGCGGCTCGCCGACAACTCCCCGTCGAGGAGCGCGAGGTCGACCCCGGAGAGGTTCCCTTCGAAGCGGGTGAACGAGGCTCCGGCCCGAGCCTCATGGGCCTCGATGCCCCGGTCGGTCACGGGATCGTCACCCCGGAGGGTGCCGACTGCTGAGCGGCCGCCGCGGACGGCGGCGGCCAGGTCGTACTCCTGAGGGGTGGCCGGCTCGTCGCGGTCGAGGGCGTCGGTGAAGGAGGCCACGTGATCGAACCAGTCGGCGGTGAACCGTTGGAGCTCGTCGGGCTCAGGACGGTGGCCCGCCAACGCCTCGAACTCGGCGAGGAGGTAGCGGGAGATCGGTCGGTCTCCGGAGCGGCTGAGGTCGCCCCGGGTATGGATCAGGACGATGGTCTGGGCCGCAGCGGTCACCGCGGCGAGGAAGGCGTGGTGTTGGCGCGCCGCGTGGTCGTGGCGTGTGGGAAGGCCGGTGCGGGCCGCGCTTCGGTGGGAGTCGGAGAGGATGGGGTCGGACGGGGCCCGGGTGGGAATCGAACCTTCGGCGAGGCCGACCACGATCACCAGGTCGGCGTCCAGGCCGGTCGCCTGATTGATGCCGACCACCTGCACGCCGATCCCGGTACGGCCAGCCCGTCCGAGGGGACGTTGGAGTTCCGCGGTCAGCGCCCGCCGGAAGCTCTGCTGGGGCGGCTGGGGCTCGATCTGGTCGAGTTCGGCCAGGTTGTCGAGGATCGCGCCGATCTCGTCGAGGGCCCTGATCTCCTCGGGAGGCCAGTCCGACCTCGCCGATTCACTTCCCAGGTGCCGCCGGATCATCTGGCGGACACGCTGGCACCGGTCCGACCAGGTTGAGTCGTCGGCGAGACCGTTGAGAGAGCGGTCGAGTCGTTCGATGAACTCGGCCAACTGTCGGGCTCGCAATGCCTCGGTCAACAGCCGGACCTGCATCCACGGCCGGTCTTCCTCGCCGGCTTCGGCTTCGGTTTCGAGTTCGGCGGCCAGACGGTCGAGTCGACTGGTCCAGTCGTCGATGCCACTGACCACCTCGGCTCGGGCGGCGATGCGTGACCAGGCCCTGGCCGGCACTATGCCGTATTCGGGATCCCAGAGAGGGACGTCGGCCATCCACGCGTCGACGTCGGCCCGTCGGAGGTCGCGGTCGTTGAGCCCGAGGAGCCCGACGAGGAACCGCCCGGCGATGGTCTCGTCGAGTCGGTGTACGCCTCCTGCGTGGTAGTCGATGCCGGCCGAAGCGAGGCGTTCGTGGACCAGGCGGGCGTCGGTGGTGGTGGAGGGGTGGACGACCACGATCCGGTCGAGTGGGGTGCCGTCGTGGGCCGCCTCAACGATCCTCCGGATGGCGTGGCGGATGGCTTCTTCCTGGTCGGGCACCGAAGCGATACGGCAGGGGGAACGCGTGCCGACCGGGCCGGGGTCGGGGGCCTCGACGCCGAGCGCGACGGCGAGCTTCTCGAGGTGGGGGTCCGGGGAGACCGAGTGGTCAGCGGTGTCGGCATCTCCGACGATGGCGGTGACCGCGGTGGCGCCGACCAGAGCCGAGACGAGTTGACGTTCCGAAGCCGTGAGGTCTCCCGGAAGGTGGAGGATGACCGGCGGGATGTCGGTTGACGTGTCGGCGAGTACCGCAGCGGCCACGTCCGCCCGTTCACGCTCATCGTGGAAGCGTTCTCCGAGGCGTTCGGCCAGGACGCGGTGCAGGGCCACGACGTCGGCGAGCACGTCGCTTTCGTCGGCGAGGCGGTCGAGGGCTTCGGGGGTCACCTCCCGGAGGCTGCGGTGGGCGGCGACCACGGCACGTTCGACCGACGGGTGATCGGCCAACGCTCCGAACGCGTTGGGCCGTTCAGCGAGGAGTCGGCGGGTGGCGGCGAGGACGACGGCATCGCTGACCGCCCTCCTGTCGG
>CAYWBE010000100.1:0-6365 GCA_964456295.1 uncultured Candidatus Nemicrothrix sp. | reverse complement strand
GTCCTTCACGTCGTCGAGCTTGAAGGGCTTGATGACCGCCGTGACCAGCTTCATGGTGTGTTCCCGCTTTCTCCCGGAGTTCCGGGGTTTCGCTGTTTGCTTGATACGAAGGATGCTCTGTATCAGTCAATGGTGCAAGTTTCTGGCGGTTGTCTGACTTGCTCTGTTCGTTTGTATCACTACAATGAACGATCATGCAGACCGCTCCGGCCATCGCTGAATCCATCGACCCCACCGGTCGGCGACGGCGACTGGTGGTCCGCCTGGATGGGGACGGCACCGTCCCCCTCTACGAACAGCTCCGGGCCCAACTCTCGGTGATGGTGGCCGTCGGACACCTCCCGGCCGGCTCACGCCTGCCCACCGTGCGCCACATGGCCGAGGCCCTGAACCTGGCGCCCGGCACGGTGGCCCGGGCCTACCGGGAACTGGAGTCCGACGGGGCACTCGAGGGCCGGGGTCGTCGGGGAACCTTCGTGGTGGACGAGCCACCCCACTCCGAGCCCCTCCAGCAACGCCGGGAGCGGCTGGCCGCAGCGGCCGACCGCTTCGCCTTCGAACTCCGCCAACTGGGCGTGGACCGCGCCACGGCCCACCAGATCCTCGACGAAGCCCTCGACCGGTCAGCCGAGGACGAACCGAACCCCTGAGTCCGCTCTCCGCTCAGGCCCCGAAGACGGGCGCAGGGTCCGGACCATCGGCGATCGACCGATGGACGGCATCGCCCACCTCGGCGACGGTGAAACGACGCTCCCCCACCGAGACCACGGGACCGTGCTGCCACCCGTCGCATACGTTCAGTTGGCCACCGGTGGCCTCGAAGACCCGTCCGGTCACGTCACAGTCCGAGCTGCCCAACCACACCATCAACGGCGACACGTTGGCCGGGTCCTTCTCGTCCCAGGCCTCCTCGGGCGCCTCGCCGTAGAACACGCCCTCGGTCATCCTGGTCCGGGCGTCAGGGGCCACCCCGTTGACCAGCACGCCGTAGCGGCCCCACTCGGCGGCCGCCTGGACGACCAGCAGGGCAATGCCGGCCTTGGCGGCCGCATAGTTGCCCTGCCCGATGCTGCCCATCAGGCCGGCGCCCGACGAGGTCATGACCACCCGTCCGACCACCTCCTCGCCGGCCTTGGACCGGTCGCGCCAGTGGGCGATGGCGTGGCGGGCCGGGGCGAAGTGGCCCTTCAGGTGGACCCGGGTCACCGAGTCCCACTCCTCCTCGCCCATGTTGGCCAGCATCCGGTCCCGCAGGAACCCGGCGTTGCAGACCAGCGTGTCCAGACGCCCCCAGGTGTCCACGGCCCGGGCCACCATGGCCTCGGCCTGGTCCCAGTCGGCCACGTCGGCCCCGTCCACGATGGCCTCACCCCCCATGGCCTCGATGGCCGCCACCACCTCGTGGGCCGGACCCTCTCCAGCGTCGGCACCCTGTCCTTCGCGCCCCACCCCGAGGTCGTTGACCACCACGCGGGCACCCTCGGCGGCGAAGGCCAGGGCGTGGGCCCGGCCCAGCCCCCGGCCGGCACCGGTCACGATGACCACCCGTCCGTCGCAACTGCCCCCTGTCCCGGCCGCTGGATCAGCCATCGAAGTGCCCCTCCGGTCTCCGTCGTCTCCGATCGGCCACCCTACGGAACGGGGCGGGACCTCAGACCACCCGAACCTCGCCCACCGGCGTCCCGGCGCGGTTGGCCAACGACTCCGGACCGGTCGGCGCAAGTCGACCCAGGTCGGCCAGCAGGTACGCAATCGCTGCGTCAGCGGCCCGCCGGGCACCGTCGCGGACCTTCAATGCCAACCCGAGGCCGTCGTCCGGGAGCACGGCGCAGAACACGCCCTCGGCCCCCGTCTTGACCACCGTGGATCCGGTCGCCTCGCCGATGACCCTGGTACAGGTCCTCGTGCTGCCCGCCACGTAGAAGGGCTCGGCGCGCATGGCGTCCAGCAGACGGGTAGCCGGTGACCCCTCCGGCGACGCCCCCAGGTCGGCCCATCCCCGGGCCAGGCCGTCCAACGGCACCGACCACACGGGGATCCCACATCCGTCCACGCCCGGGACCTGGCCGGCCAGGTCCACCCCACAGGCCTCGGCCAGTGCCGGGGTCACGTGGTCGACCTGCAACGGATGGATCGGATCCAGGTACCCGTCGAGGGGAAGGTCGAGGTGGCGCAGGACGGTGAGGAAGCCCACGTGCTTGCCCGAGCAGTTGTTGTACGTGGCGTCCGGGACCACCCCGGTCGCCGCCAGGGCGGCGGCCGACGGCTCGTGCATGGGCGGATGGCTCCCACAGGCCAGCGCGCCGGCATCCAGGCCGAGGCGTTCCAGCCAGGCCACCACCGCACTGACATGGGCCGGCTCGCCGTCATGGCTGGCACAGGCCAGGGCCAGCTCGACGTCTCCCAGGTCGAAGGCATCGGCGGCCCCGGTGGCCACCAGCGGCAGGGCCTGGATCGGCTTGGCCGCCGAACGGGGCAGCACCCCCCGGCGGGCGTCACCGTGGACCCGGACCAGCCGACCATCGGCGTCCACCACGGCCACGTCGACCTCGTGCCGGCTCTCCACCCGGCCGCCGCGTGTCACCTCGACGACCAGCGGCTCCGTCGTCCCGTCAACTCCAGTCACGTCCCCCATGGGGACATGATCATGCAGCCAGGTGCTCCCCGGCGACCACCTCGACCAACGCGTCCCCCCGGGGACCGTGGATCCGGGCATGCAGCCGGTCGATGGCCCGGCTGGCCGTGGTCTGGCAGAGGAACGGGAGCACCGCATGCACCGCGGCGGCCCCGGCCGCCACGGCCAGGGTGCCGGCCACCGAGAGGGCGAAGCCGGCATGCTGCGACCAGGTCTCGCCGACCGATGCCGGATGGGCGGTGAACGACGGGGTGGGGTTCGACTCCATGGCCGAACCCTACGGACGATCGGGCGCACGGAGCATGCGTCCTCGCGCCCTGATCCATGAATACTGCACCAGCAAGGCAGTATCTGGTTGTTTCATGCAATAACCTTGCGTGATGGACGAGATCGACAGGAACCTGCTGCGGCTTCTCCAGGAGGACGCCTCGCTCTCGACCGCTGAACTGGGCGAGGCCGTCGGCCTCTCCTCCACCTCGTGCTGGCGACGGGTGCAGCGCCTCCAGGACCGGGGGATCCTCCGGGGCCGGGTGGCCCTGGTGGACCCGGCCGCCGTGGGTCGGGGCCTCACCGCCCTGGTGGAGATCCGGGCCACCAACCACTCGGCCGACTGGCTGGACCAGTTCACCCGGGGCGTCGCCGAGTTCCCCGAGATCGTCGACGCATGGCGGACCAGCGGCCAGGTGGACTACATGCTCCGGGTGCTGGTCCGCGACATCGCCGCCTACGACGACTTCTACAAGCGGATGACCCGACGGATCGACTTCGCCGGGTTCCGGTCGATCTTCGTCATGGAGGAGCTCAAGTCCACCACGGCCATCCCCCTGGACGACCCCGCGGACGACCCCGCGGGCGATCGGGCCTGACCCGGCCCCCCGTTCAGCGGGTGACGCCGACCACCGCGCCGGCGGTGGCCTTGACCAGGTCCTTCGGCTTGACCGGGAACACCGAGTCCGGCGTACCGGCCGCCGCCCACACCTGGTCGAAGTCCATCAGGTGCGGGTCGACCACCGTGCGCAACGGCACGGTGTGGCCGAGCGGCGGGGTGCCGCCGATGGCGAACCCGGTGGCCGCCCGGACCTCGCTGGCCCCGGCGATGCGGATCTCCGTCCCCAGGTAGGAGGCCAGCCGTTCCTCGTCGACCCGGCGACCACCCGAGCACAGGACCAGCACCGGCCGAACGTCGGCCATGAACACCAGGGACTTCACGATCTGGTCCACGTGGCAGCCCACGGCATCGGCTGCGTCGGCCGCCGTACGCGTGCCGCCCGGATACTGCTGCACCTCGATCTGCAGACCCGAGGCCTCGGCTTCGACGGTGAAGCGCTCGATGGCGTCGCTACGGCGACTCATGCTGCTCTCCGACCCATCCAGCGATTCTAGGGTGGCATGACCAGCGCGGTACCGTCCGGCGCATGGCTTCCATGGATCCCCGACGCCTCCTGCTGGTCCACAACCCCGGTTGAGGCAAGTCCCGGGGCGCCCTCGAGATCCTCGGGGAGCGCGACGTCGAGTTCGACGTCATCGAGTACCTCTCCGAACCGCTGGACCGCCAACTACTGGTCCGCATCCTGGACCTGGTGGACGAGGCGCCGGCCGACATGGTCCGCCGGGACGCCGCGTTCAACGACCTGGCCATCGACCCGGCCACCCTGGACGATCGATCGACGGTGGTGGACCTCCTGGTCGCCCATCCGAGCCTGATGCAACGTCCGATCGCCGTGCTCGGCGACCGGGCGGTGGTGGCCCGACCCTCCGAACGGGTCCTCGAACTCCTCGACCACTGACCCGACCCGGCCGAACCCCATGACCGCTCCCGACGGATCCCTGCTGGCCCGGACGGTGACCGAGGCGGCGCGGCGCCACGGCGACCGGGCCGCCTTCCGCCTGACGACCCCCTCAGAGGCGAGCGGAACCGGCGAGCTCTCCTACCGGGAACTGGACCGGGCCTCCGACGAGGTGGCGGCCGGGCTGGCTGCCCGGGGTCTGGGGCCGGGCAGCGTGCTGCTGCTCTCCCTCCCGTCGGGCACCGACTACGCCGTGGCCTACCTGGCCGCGGCGAAGGTCGGGGCGACCACGGCAGGCGCCAACCCGCGCCTCCGCGGCGCGGAACGGGCCCGGATCGTCGACAACGTCGACCCCGACCTGGTGGTGGCCACCGACCGTCTCGCCGAGGGGATCCCCGCCGATCGTCGGGTCGAACTCGTCGAGCCGTGTGTCGACCCCGGTCGCCCCCTACCCGCCCTGAGGAACCGGGGCGACGTGGCTCCGATCGCTCCGGCCGACCCCGACCGGCCCACCTGCATCTGCTTCACCTCGGGCTCCACCGGCGACCCGCGGGGCGCCTGGTTCACCGACCGGCAGTTGGCGGCCATCCACGAACTGGACACCGGGGGCGCGTGGGGCAGCGGCGGCCACATGGTCAGCGGGACGGCGTTCGCCCACGTGGGGGTGATGACCAAGATCGGGTGGCAACTGGCGTCGGGGGCCACCATCCACGTGATGGACCGGTGGACGGCCAGCGGCCTGCTGGACCTGGTCGAGCGGTACCGGCTCCCGACAGTCAACGGCGTGGCCGCCCAGATCGCCCTGCTGATGCAGGAACCGGACTTCGACCGGCGGGACCTGTCCTGCGTCGGCTCCATCGTGGTCGGTGCCGGACCGTCCCCCCCGACACTGGTCATCGAGGCCCGCACCAGGTTCGACGCCCCGTACCTGATCCGCTACTCGTCGACCGAGTCGGGTGGCATCGGGCTGGGCACCGCACCGGACGCCGACGATGCCGAGGCGCTCCACACGGTGGGACGCCCCCGCCCCGGCGTGTCCGCCGAACTCCGGGACCCCGACGGTCGGGCCCTGCCCCCCGGGGAGGTCGGCGAGCTGTGGCTCCGGACGCCCAGCGCCATGTCGGGCTACTGGAACGATCCGGCCGGCACCGCCGAGGCGCTGGTCGGCGGCTGGCTGCGGACCGGCGACCTGGCCCGGGTGGACGACGCCGGCTGCTTCCTCCTGGCCGGGCGGGTCAGCGAGATGTACATCCGGGGCGGCTACAACGTGTACCCGATGGAGGTCGAGGCGGTGCTGGGCACCCACCCGGCCGTCGCCCAGGTGGCCGTCGTCCCCCGGCCCGATCCGACCATGGGAGAGATCGGCGTGGCCGTGGTCGTCCCGACCCACCCCGAACGGCCCCCGACGCTGCATGACCTGTCGGACCACTGCCGCGATGCCCTGTCGGGCTACAAGGTGCCCGAGGCCATCCGCATCGTCGACCGGCTCCCCCTCAACGCCGGCGACAAGTTGGACCGGCGCCACCTGGCCGCCCAGGAGGCCGCCCGGGAGGCCGGCGGGGGAATCGGCCGCTGACGCCTCAGCGGCGGCGCCCGCGCGACGACCGGCGTTCCCGGTCCACCTCACGCTCGCGCTGCTCGGCCAACTCGGCCCGCAGGGCGCGGTACCGGACCACCCGGCGGTGGTCGACCCTCCCGGAGTCCACCTCGGCCTGAACCGCGCAGTCGGGCTCGGTGTCGTGCACGCAGTCGGCGAACCGGCAGTCGGCTGACCGCTCCTCCAGGTCACCGAACACCCGGGCCAGGGACTCCTCGGCGTCCCAGATCCCCACGGCCCGGATCCCCGGGGTGTCGACCAGCAGCCCACCGTCGGGCCGTAGCACCAGCTCGCGGCTCACCGTGGTGTGCCGGCCCTTGGAGTCACCGGCCCGGACCGCCCCGGT
>CAYWBE010000099.1:0-6372 GCA_964456295.1 uncultured Candidatus Nemicrothrix sp. | reverse complement strand
GGCCAGGAACGGATAGGACTTGTCGTCCTTGAGGTCGACGTTGAAGCGGGGCCGGTGCTCCTGGATGAGCGTGAACTCCAGCATCAACGCCTCGAGTTCGTTGGCCACCTGGATCCACTCCACGTCGGTGGCCTCGTCGAGCATCTGGGCCGTCCGGGTGGCCATTCGGTCCCGACTGCCGAAGTAGCTGTTCAGCCGGCTCCGCAGGTTCTTGGCCTTGCCCACGTACAGGACCCGACCCTCGCCGTCACGGAACTGGTAGGAACCGGGGGCGTCGGGGATGGTGCCCGCCGGGGGCCGCTCGACCATGCCCCGAGCGTAGGCAGCGGTCAGGTGGCCAGCATCCCCGAGAGGAACCGGCCGGTGTGGCTGGTCGCCACGGTGGCCACGTGCTCCGGCGTGCCCTCGGCCACCAGGCACCCTCCGCCGCTCCCTCCCTCGGGGCCGAGGTCGACCAGCCAGTCGGCGGTCTTGACCACGTCGAGGTTGTGTTCGATCACGATCACCGAGTTGCCCTGGTCCACGAGGCGGTTCAGTACCCCCAGCAGCTTGCGCACGTCCTCGAAGTGCAGGCCGGTGGTCGGCTCGTCGAGGATGTAGACGGTGTGGCCGGTGGGTCGCTTGGCCAGTTCGCTGGCCAGCTTCACCCGCTGGGCCTCACCGCCCGAGAGGGTGGGCGCCGACTGTCCGAGGCGCACGTAGCCCAGCCCCACGTCGACGAGGGTCCGCATGTGGCGGGTGATCGAGGGCTGGTTCTCGAAGAACGTCAGGGCCTCGGAGCACGACATGTCCAGCACGTCGGCGATGGTGTGGCCCTTGAACCGGACGTCCAGGGTGTCCCGGTTGTAGCGCTGCCCCTTGCAGACCTCACACGGCACGTACACGTCGGGCAGGAAGTGCATCTCGATGCGGATGGTCCCATCACCCGAGCAGGCTTCGCAGCGGCCACCCTTGACGTTGAAGCTGAACCGGCCCGGCTGGTAACCCCGGATCCGGGATTCCTCGGTCTTGGCGAACAGCTTCCGGACATGGTCGAACACCCCGGTGTAGGTCGCCGCGTTGGACCGCGGGGTCCGGCCGATCGGGGTCTGGTCGATGTTGATGACCTTGTCGACGGCCTCGACGCCCTCGATGGTGCGGTGCAGGCCCGGTGGGACCTTGGAGCGGTACACCTTCTGCATCAGGCCCTTGTGCAGGATCTCGTTGACCAGCGTCGACTTGCCCGAGCCCGACACCCCGGTCACCGCCACGAAGCATCCCGTGGGGATGGCCACGTCGATGTCCGCCAGGTTGTTCTCCCGCGCTCCCCGCACCACCAGGTGGGCGCCATCACCCGGGCGCCGGACCTCCGGGACGACGATCACCTTCTTCCCCGAGAGGTACTGGCCGGTGACCGAGGCCTTCTGGGCCAGCAGGCCCTTGACCGGACCCGAATGGACGACCGCTCCCCCGTGCTCGCCGGCCCCCGGCCCGATGTCGACCACGTGGTCCGACGCCCGGATGGTCTCCTCGTCGTGCTCGACCACGATCACCGTGTTGCCGAGGTCCCGCAGCCGGACCAGGGTCTCGATGAGCCGCTGGTTGTCGCGCTGGTGGAGGCCGATGGACGGCTCGTCGAGGACGTACAGCACCCCCACCAGGCCGCTCCCGATCTGGGAGGCCAACCGGATGCGCTGGGCCTCGCCACCGGCCAGGGTGGCCGCCGACCGGGACAGCGACAGGTAGTCCAGGCCCACGTCCAGCAGGAAGCCCAGCCGGGCGTTGATCTCCTTGAGGACCTGTTCGGCGATCATGGCCTCACGGTCCGTGAGCTCCAGGTCACGCAGCATCCGGGCCGCGTCGGAGATGGGCAGGGCGCAGACCTCCGACAGCGAGTGCCCGTCGATGGTCACGGCCAACGACAGCGGATTGAGGCGGGCTCCGGCACAGTCCGGGCAGGCCACCTGGCGCATGTAGCCCTCGATGTGCTCTCGGGCCGTATCGCTCTCGGCGTCGCGGTGCCGGCGCCGCAGGTACGGCATCACGCCCTCGAAATTGGCCGAGTAGACGCGGGTCCGGCCGAAGCGGTTCTTGTACCGGACCTGCACCCGACCCTTCAGGCCACCGTCCAGGAACGTGGTCCGCACCTTCTTCGGCAGCTTGGCCCACGGGGTGGCCGGGTCGATCCCCAGCTCGTCGGCCACCGCTTCGACGAGGCGCCCGAAGTAGCGGTTGTTGCCGCCCGACCACGGGGCGATGGCCCCCTCGCCGACCCCCAGGTCCGGGTTGGGGACCACCAGGTCGGCGTCCACCTGGAACACGGTGCCCAACCCGTCACAGTGGTCGCACGCCCCGTACGGGCTGTTGAACGAGAAGTTGCGGGGGGCCAGGTCCTCGAAGGACTTCCCGTCACTCGGCCGGGACAGGTGCTGGCTGAACACGATGGTGCGGGGCTCCGCAGGCTCGCCGTCGTCGTCCACCTCGTCGTCCCGGGGCACGACCTGCACCTCGGCGACGCCCTCGGCGAGGGCCAGGGCGGTCTCCATGGACTCGGTGAGGCGACGCTCCAGGCCGTCCTTGAGCACCAGGCGGTCCACCACCACCTGGATGGTGTGCATCTCGTAGCGGGCCAGGTCGAGGTCGCCCCGCTCCAGGTCGGCCAGTTCGTAGGGCTCCCCGTCCACGATGGCCCTACTGAAGCCCTGGCTGGCCAGGTCACCCAGCAGGGTGTCGTAGGTGCCCTTGCGTCCCCGGACCACGGGCGCCAGCACCTGGAAGCGGGTGCCGGGTTCCATCTCCAGGATCCGGTCCACGATCTGCTGCGGGGTCTGGCGTACCAGGCGCTCGCCGGTCTCCGGATCGTGGGGAATCCCGATCCGGGCGTAGAGCAGGCGCAGGTAGTCGTAGACCTCGGTGATCGTCCCGACCGTGGAGCGGGGGTTGCGCGAGGCGCTCTTCTGGTCGATGGAGATGGCCGGAGAGAGCCCCTCGATGAAGTCCACGTCGGGCTTGTCCATCTGTCCCAGGAACTGCCGGGCGTAGGCCGACAGGGACTCCACGTAGCGACGCTGCCCCTCGGCGTAGATGGTGTCGAAGGCCAGCGACGACTTGCCCGACCCGGAGATCCCGGTGAAACAGATGAGCCGGTCCCGGGGCAGGTCCAGGTCGACGTCGCGGAGGTTGTGCTCCCGCGCGCCCTTGACGATCAGCCGGTCGGACACCCGGGCGAGCCTAGGGGCCGGCCGGCTGGACGCCCGTGCCCCGGGCGGCCGGAGACCGTCAACCCGGTCAGTTGGCCTCGGCGAGGTCCCGTAGCTCCCGTTCCACCTCGCGGATCTCGTCGCGCAGCCGTGCTGCGTATTCGAAGCGCAGGTCGGCGGCCGCCTCCCCCATCTCCTGCTCGAGGCTGAACAGGAGCCGTTGGAGCTCGTCGAGCCCCATCTCGGCGAACTCCTCGACGAGGCGTTGGGCCCGACGGTTCCGCCCCTTCGGGGTGGGCGCCGTCTGGTCCGGACGGATCATCGAGAGGATGTCGCTGACCGCCTTGCGCACG
The DNA here is from genome assembly GCA_964456295.1 of uncultured Candidatus Nemicrothrix sp. Classification (GTDB taxonomy): domain Bacteria; phylum Actinomycetota; class Acidimicrobiia; order Acidimicrobiales; family MedAcidi-G1; genus UBA9410. The sequence goes on along the minus strand of CAYWBE010000099.1, from coordinate 2,840 downwards.
GTCTGCGGGTCGATGCCGTGTTCGGCGTTGTGGGCCTGCTGGAGACCGCGTCGACGCTGGGTCTCGGAGATGGCCCGCTGCATGGACGGCGTGACGGCATCCGCGTACATCACCACCTGGCCGTCCACGTTGCGGGCCGCCCGACCGATGGTCTGCACGAGCGAGGTCTCGCTGCGCAGGAAGCCCTCCTTGTCGGCATCCAGGATGGCCACCAACGAGACCTCGGGCAGGTCGAGGCCCTCCCGGAGCAGGTTGATCCCGACCAGCACGTCGAACTCGCCGAGGCGTAGGTCGCGCAGGATCTCGATGCGCTGCACGGTGTCGATGTCCGAGTGCAGGTACCGCACCCGGACGCCCTGCTCGAGCAGGTAGTCGGTGAGGTCCTCGGCCATCTTCTTGGTCAGCGTGGTGACCAGGACCCGCTGCTCGGCGGCCACCCGACCGGCGATCATCTCCTGCAGGTCGTCGATCTGGCCCTTCGTCGGCCTGACCACCACCTCGGGGTCGACCAGGCCCGTGGGCCGCACGATCTGTTCGACCACCCGGCTGGAGTTCTCCATCTCCCAGTCGCCCGGGGTGGCCGACAGGAACACCACCTGGCCGACCCGCCCGGTGAACTCGTCGAAGGTGAGCGGTCGGTTGTCGGCCGCCGACGGCAGGCGGAAGCCGTGTTCGATGAGGGTCTCCTTGCGGCTGCGGTCACCGGCGTACTGGCCGTGCAACTGGGGCACCGCCACGTGGGACTCGTCGAGTACCACCAGGAAGTCGTCGGGGAAGTAGTCCAGCAGCGTGTAGGGCCGATCACCGTACGAGCGACCGTCGAGGTGCATGGAGTAGTTCTCCACCCCGTTGCAGTAGCCCAGTTCACCGAGCATCTCGAGATCGTGCTCGGTCCGCATCCGCAGCCGCTGGGCCTCCAGCAGCTTGTCGCTCCCCGCGAAGGCCTGGAGCCGCTCGGCCAACTCGGCCTCGATGCCTCCGATGGCCCGCTGGACGTTGGCGGCGTCGGCCATGTAGTGGGTGGCCGGGAAGACGACCAGGTCGTCGAGTTGACGTAGGTGCTCGCCGGTCAGGGGGTCGACCTCGGTGATGGCCTCAACCTCGTCGCCGAACAGGGAGATCCGGAAGGCCGTCTCCTCGTAGGCCGGATGGAGCTCCAGGGTGTCTCCCCGGACCCGGAACTTCCCCCGCCCCAGCACCATGTCGTTGCGCTCGTAGCGCAGGTCGATCAGGCGCCCCAGGGTGGCCCGGTGGTCGATGGTCTGCCCGACCTCCAGCACCAGGAGCTGGCCCTCGTAGTGCTCTGGCGAGCCGAGGCCGTAGATGCACGACACCGACGCCACCACGATGGTGTCCCGTCGGGTCAGCAGCGATGCGGTGGCTGAATGCCGGAGCCGGTCGATCTCGTCGTTCACCGACGAGTCCTTCTCGATGAAGGTGTCCGAGGTCGGGAGGTAGGCCTCGGGTTGGTAGTAGTCGTAGTAGGAGACGAAGTATTCGACCCGGTTCTCAGGGAAGAACTCCCGGAGTTCGTTGGCCAACTGGGCGGCCAGGGCCTTGTTGGGGGCGATCACCAGGGTGGGCCGCTGGACCTTCTCGATGGTCCAGGCAATGGTGGCGCTCTTGCCGCTCCCGGTGATGCCCAGCAGGGTCTGGAAGCGTTCACCACCGTCGATCCCATCGGCCAGCTCCTCGACGGCCCGCGGCTGGTCGCCGGCCGGGGCGAATGGCGCCTCGACCCGGAACGGCTGCCCACGGGCCGGCCCGACCGTACCGGTGGGCGTCTCCTCGGCTGGCTGTCCGACCATTCGGCGAGCGTAGCCAGCACCCCCGACAGGCTCTCCCGATGGGGCCGCTATCGGGACCAGCCGACGGGACCACTGCTCGGGCCCTGGAGGGTCAGTCCCGTTCGGTGCGGCTTCCGATCCGACGCACCGGCCCTCCGGCTGCCGGTCGGTCCAGGCCGTCCAACCATGCCTGCACGCGGTCCACCTGGGCGACGAGGTCGTCCAACGAGCCGCTGTTGTCGACCACCACGTCGGCCCGGACCAGGCGGTCCTCCCGGGATGCCTGGCGGGCGATCCGGCTACGGGCGTCGGCTTCGGTGAACCCCCGGTGGGCCATCAGGCGACCCACGGCCACCTCGGGATCCACGTCGACCACGATGATCCCACCGAGGCCCTCGTGGCCCGACTCGACGAGCAGCGGGATGTCCAGGATCACCGTGGCATCGGTGTCGGCCAGGGCCTCGCGGCGCCGGGTCATCTCATCGGCCACCGCCGGATGGACGATGGCGTTCAGGGCGGCCAGCTCGTCCGGATCGCCGAAGGCCCGGTCGGCCACCGCCTGGCGATCCAGGGTCCCGTCGGCAGCCACGATGTCGTCGCCCCAGCGTTCGACCATGGCGGCGAACACCGGCGTGCCGGGTTCCTGGAGTTCCCGGACGATGGCATCGGCGTCCAGCAGTACGGCGCCCCGCTCCACGAGGAGCGCGGCGACCGTCGACTTACCGGAACCGATACCTCCGGTCAGGCCGATCTCGAGCACGGGGACCGACCCCAGCCCGCCAGGTCCGGCGGGTCAGGCCTCGGTGGTCTCGACCTCGACGGCCTCTTCAGCGGCCTCGTCAGCCGCTTCTGCAGGAGCCGCCTCGGCGACCACCTCGGTGGGGGCATCATCGGTGGGCGCCTCATCAGCGGGGGCCTCTTCGGCCGGAGCCTGGGCGGCGGCCTCGTCGTCGGCGTACAGATCGGCCCAGGCCTCCTGGCCCTCCGAACTCTCGCCCCCGATGAAGTTGCCCTCCTCGTCGTAGGCGTGCTCGCCGAAGTGCTCCTGGTACT
>CAYWBE010000098.1:0-6387 GCA_964456295.1 uncultured Candidatus Nemicrothrix sp. | reverse complement strand
GGCCAGCAGCACGCCGAGTGGATCGGCGTCGCACCCTTCCTCGAGGAGGACCTGGCCTTCTGCTCCATCGGCCAGGACGAGCTCGGCCACGCGGCGGCCCTCTACGCCATCGTCGACGGGAACGGCGCACCCGATGGCGCTGACGACCGGAACCTCGACGCCCTGGCCTTCGACCCCGACCCCGACCGCTGGCGGTCCTGCCACCTGGTCGAGGCCACCACCCCGGAATGGGCCCACGCCCTGGTCCGCCACTGGCTGTACGACGCCGCCGAGCAGCTCCGCTGGGAGCTGGTCGCCGACTCGGCACTCATCCCGCTGGCCGAGGCCGCCGCACGGGCCGAAGGCGAGGAGTGGTTCCACCGACGACACGCCGACGGCCTGCTCGACGTGCTCCTCCGGTCCCCCGACGCCGGCGACCGCCTCCGGGCGGCCCTGGTCGACCTGCTGCCGATCGCCGTGGGGCTGTTCGACCCGGCGGCCGGCGAGGCCGAGGCGGTGGAAGCCGGGGTGGCAGTCGCCCCGTTCGACACCCGGCTGCCCGAGTGGACCGACCGGGTCCGCGTGCGATTCGACGTCGACCTACCAGACCCCGGTACGGCCACGGCCGCCGCCCAGGCCGGGCGGACCGCCCGTAGCGGGACGTTCGAGCCGCTGCTGTCCCGGATGCGGGAGGTCCTCGACCTCGACCCGGCCGCCATCTGGTAGCCGACCACTCGTCTCCACGCTGGCTGCCGCACTACGGTCCGCGGCCATGGTCCTGGACCCCGGAGAAGTACTGGTCGTCGACGACCTCCACACGGCCGGCGAGCCCTTCCGCATCGTCGACCTGGGCCCCATGGAGGGCGACACCGTGCTGGACCGGCGATCGTGGGCCATGACCCACCTCGACGACCACCGCCGGTTCCTCGTGCACGAACCCCGCGGCCACGCCGACATGTACGGCGGGATGATCGTCCCTCCGGACGACAGCGACGCCGACGTGGGGGTGGTGTTCTTCCACAAGGACGGCTTCTCGACGGCCTGTGGCCACGGAACCATCGCCACGGCCACGTGGGCCATCGACACCGGCGTGGTCGACGCCCCCACCGACGGAGAGGTGCCGGTCGTCGTCGACGTCCCGTCCGGTCGCCTGCCCACCGTGGCCCGCATGGTGGATGGCCGGGTGGCCTCGGTGCGGTTCACCAACGTGGAGGCCTTCACATCGGCCCGGGACGTGGTCGTGGACACCGACCTGGGCCCGGTGACCGCCCACGTGTCGTTCGGCGGGGCCTTCTACGCCTCGGTGGCCATCGACGAACTGGAGGTGTCGTGTCGGCCCGATGACGTGGACCGGCTCATCGCCCTGGGCCGGCAGGTGAAGGTCCCCCTGACCGGCCATCCGTCGGTGACCCACCCTGTCGACGACCGGTTGTCCGGGCTCTACGGCACGATCCTCCACGAGACGGTCAGCGGCCAGCCCCTCCACCAACGGAACGTGACGATCTTCGCCGACGGCCAGGTCGACCGTTCACCATGCGGGTCGGGTACCTGTGCCCGCCTGGCCCTCCTCCACGAGGACGGCCGGGTCGGCGTCGGGGACCACTTCACCAACGAGGGCATCGCCGGCGGCACGTTCGACGGTCGGATCGAGGCGGTGACCGACCATGGGATCATCCCCAGCGTGGAGGGGTCGGCGCATCGGACCGGCACCGCCTCGTTCACCCTCGACCCCCATGATCCGGTCGGCCCGGGGTTCCTGCTCCGGTGACCCGTCGGGAAGGATCCACACCGTGACCGGCCTCCCCCACTTCGACGCGGCGGCCATCCGGTCGGTGGTCGACATGCCGGCCTGCATCGAGGCCCTCCGGGCGGGCAGCCGGGAACTGGGCGATCTCCATCCGCGGGCCCACGTACCGCTGGGTCCGGGCGACGACTTCCTGATGATGCCCGCCGTGTCGCCGGCCGGGATCGGCGTGAAGGTCGTCAACGTGGTGTCGGGCAACCGCGAGCGTGGACTGCCCCTGATCCACGGCTTCTACCTGTACTGCGATCGGGTGACCGGGGTGCCCACGGCCACGCTGGACGGCTCGGCGTTGACCACCCTGCGGACCCCGGCCGCCTCGGCGCTGGCGGCCGACGTGCTGGCCCGACCGGACGCCGGGTCACTGGGCATCTTCGGCACCGGCGTCCAGGCCCGGGGCCACCTCGAGGCGATGCTCGTGGTCCGGCCCGGCATCGACCGGATCGTGGTGTCCGGCCGGACCCTGGACTCAGCGGCCGCCTTCGTGGCCGATCCCGACGTGGTGGCCCTGGCCGGGGGCCGCTCCCTGGTGGCCGGAGCCCCCGAGGAGGCGGCGGCCGGTGACCTGGTGTGTGGATGCACCTCGTCAACCGATCCGGTAGTGCCCAGCGCCGCCGTCCGCCCGGGCACCCACGTGGGCCTGGTGGGCAGCTACTCGACGGCCCGCCGGGAGGTGGCCCCCGACCTGGTTGCCCGGGCCACGGTGTTCGTGGACGACCGGGCGGCGGCGGCTGACGAGGCGGGCGACCTGATCCTGGCCGCCGAGACCGGGGACTGGTCCTTCGAGGCAGTGGCCGGTGACCTGAGCGGGCTCTGCCGGGGGACGGTCGGTCGGACCTCGGACCAGGAGATCACCCTGTTCAAGTCGGTGGGCCTGGCCGTCTGGGACCTCATCGTGGCCGGAGCGGTGGTACAGGCCGCCTGACCGCCGGTTCGGCGACCAGACGTCCAGACAACCCATCAAACCTCTGACGATCTGACACGGCGCCCGTATCCTGTCCCGATGCCCGCTCCCTTCGACCCCGTCGACGTTGTCGGCCTCCCGGCCGACCAGAAGCGTGACCTGCAGGGTGAGCGCCTCACCGCCCTCGTCTCCCGGCTGGCCACGTGCGGCAACCCGTTCTGGTCCGACCGCCTGGCCGACGTCGACCTGACGTCCATCACCTCGGTCGACGACCTGCCCGACCTTCCGTTCACCGTCAAGCAGGACCTCCGTGACCAGTACCCGCTGGGCATGGTCACCACCCCCATGGAGGCCACCACCCGCCTACACGCCAGTTCCGGCACCAGCGGCAAGCCGACCATCGTCGTCTACACCCCGAACGACCTGTCCGTCTGGGCCGAGGTCAACGCCCGGGCCCTGGCCCTGGCCGGCACCCGGCCCGACGACGTCCTCCACAACGGCTACGGCTACGGCCTGTTCACCGGTGGCCTGGGGCTCCACTACGGCGGCGAGCGGCTGGGCTGCACCGTGGTCCCGGTGTCGGGCGGCAACACCGCCCTCCAGCTGCAACTCCTCGAGGACCTGGGCAGCCGGGTGCTGTCGGCCACCCCGTCGTTCTGCCTGGTGCTTGCCGAACGGGCCCACGACCAGGGCATCCGCGACCGACTGGGCGTCGAAGTGGGCATCCTGGGCGCCGAGCCCTGGTCGGAGGGCATGCGCGAGCGCATCCACGAGGCGTGGGGGGGTGGATTCACCGCGCTGGACATCTACGGCCTGTCAGAGGTCATCGGCCCCGGCGTGGCCATGGAGGCACCCGACGACCTCGGTGCCCTGAACGTCTTCGACGACCACTTCCTCCCCGAGATCGTCGACCAGGAGACCGGCCAGCCCCTCCCCGACGGCGAGTTCGGCGAGCTGGTCATCACCACGCTCACCAAGGAGGCCATGCCGGTCCTGCGCTACCGCACCGGTGACATCACCCGCATCCTCCCCGATTCAGGCGACACCGCCGGGCCAGGTATCCGCAACTGGACCCGCATGGCCCGCCTCACCGGTCGGGCCGACGACATGCTCATCATCCGGGGCATCAACGTGTACCCCCGCGAGATCGAGGCCGTCCTGATGGACGACCCCGACGTGGGTGCCAACTACGCCATCGTGGTCGATCGCCGGGGCGCCATGGCCGAGCTGCGGGTGAGGGCCGAGGCCACGGCCGACGCCGCCACGGGCGACCGACTGGCCACCGGCGCCGAACGGATCACCAAGGTCCTGGCCGACCGGATCCGAATCCGGGCCGAGGTCGAACTGGTCGACGAAGGCTCCATGCCCCGCACCGAGGTGGGCAAGGTCAAGCGGGTCTACGAACAGGTCGACGACGTCGACCCCCTGGCCTGACCCGTAGGCCTGACCCCATTCCCGGACCCCGGCCGCCGCAGAAATCAGATTTCTGATGGTCCGTCAGATTTCAGACGGGAGTAGCGTTCTCCGACGTGTCGGAACGCCCTGAGGACACGCCTGAACAGGCCGAACTCCGTGCTGCGGCACGCGCCTTTCTGGCCGAGCACGCCGAACCGCAGGCCGAGGTCGATCCCTGGCAGGTCTCCGGCTTCCCCGACGACGACGAGGCCCGGGCCTACTTCGAGCACGGCCGGACCTGGCAGCGCACCCTGGCCGACCACGGTTGGGCCGCCCTGACCTGGCCAGCCGAGTACGGCGGTGGAGGTCGACCCGCCTGGGCCGACCGCATCCTCCGGGAGGAGTCCGAGGGCTACGGCTCCCATCCGGGCTTCGTGGGCGCCACCATCGCCATGCTCGGACCGACCCTGCTGGCCCACGCCTCCGACGACCTCAAGGCCCGATTCCTCCCGTCGCTGCTCAGCGCCGAGGTGGCGTGGTGCCAACTGTTCAGCGAACCGGGTGCCGGCTCGGACCTGGCCAGCCTGGCCACCCGGGCCGTGCTGGACGGCGACCACTGGGTGGTCGACGGCCAGAAGGTCTGGAACTCGTGCGCCCAGTTCGCCGACTGGGGCTTCCTGCTGGCCCGCACCGATCCCGAAGCACCGAAGCACCGGGGCATCACCTTCCTACTGGTCGACATGTCCTCACCCGGCATCGAGGTCCGACCCCTCGTCCAGGCCAACGGGTCGTCGCACTTCAACGAGGTATTCCTGTCCGAGGTCCGGATTCCCGTCGACCAGGTGGTGGGGGAGGTCCACGGCGGCTGGACGCCCACCCGCACCGTGCTGGCCAACGAGGCCGCCTTCATCGGGCGGGGCGGTGGCGCCCCGGCCTCGGACCGCCTCCGCGACCTGGCGGCCCGCCACGGCGGCCTTGACGACCCGACGGTCCGCCAGCGCCTGGCCTGCATCATCACCCGCGAACGCCTCCAGGGCCTGATGGGCCAACGCATCCAGTCGGCGGTCCGCAACGGCCAGCGGCCTCCATTCGACCCGGCACTCACCAAGGTCCTGGCCGCCGGCACCAAGGCACTGACCGGTGAACTGGCCGCCGACCTTGCCGGTCCAGCGGCCATCGCCGGACCGACCGACGAGGACGCTGAAGGTACCTGGATCCGGGCCGAGGTCCTGAACCGCTTCGCCATCTCCATCGGAGGTGGCACCACCGAGGTCCAGAAGAACAACCTCGCCGAACGTTCACTCGGGCTCCCACGCGAACCCGGGACCGACCGCGAGGCCGCGTGGAAGGATGTCCTCCGCAGTTGATGCGGAGGCGGGGAGAACGGACGCCGTGACCGAGGAACGCGACGAGGAACCAGTGGCGTCACCCGACGCCGTGCCGGAGGACGCCGCCTCGCTGGCCGCCTCGGTGCTCGCCGAGGAGGCAGCGCGCCACGCCGAACAGGAATCCGACCAGGTCCTGTTCCCCGACGACCTTCTGCCCGGCGTCAGCAGCGAGGGCATATCGCTGAAGAAGGGGCTGGCCATGGGCGGTGGCGCAGCCACCTTCGTGGTGCTGGCCATCCTCAACTCGCTGGACGAACTCCAGATGGCGGCCATCTCCGTGCTTGCCCCGGACATCCGCGACACCTTCGGGGTCAGCGACGGCGCCATCACCTTCATCGCCAGCTCCTCGGGTGCCTTCGTGGTCCTGGGAGCCATCCCCATGGGTTGGGCGGCCGACCGGTTCCGACGCATCCCCATCATCGGCTGGTCCAGCATCATCTTCGGCGCCATGGTCGCCCTGTCGGGTTGGGCGGTGAACGCCTTCACCTTCTTCTGGGCCCGGTTCGGCGTAGGCATCGCCAAGGCCAACACCATCCCGGTCCACTCGTCGGTGATCGCCGACACCTACCCCATCGGCATCCGCGGTCGGCTCGGAGCCATCGACAAGGGCACCGGCCGTCTCCTGGCCGTCTGCAGCCCGATCCTGGTCGGCGCCATCGCCGCGGCGGCCAACGGCCCCGGCGAGATCGACGGCTGGCGCTGGACGTACTACCTCCTGGGCATCCCGGTCGCCGTGGCGGCCATCGCCGCCTTCTTCCTCAAGGAACCCATGCGGGGACGCTGGGAGAAGGAGGACGTCCTGGAGGAGTCGTTCACCGAGGACGACCCCCTACCCGTCTCCATGGACGCCGCCTTCTCGCGTCTCATGCAGATCAAGACCATCAAGACGGTGGTCGTGGGCTTCAGCGCCCTGGGCTTCG
>CAYWBE010000097.1:0-6390 GCA_964456295.1 uncultured Candidatus Nemicrothrix sp. | reverse complement strand
TGATCCGCGACGTGATCGACCGTGGCCTCAGCGTGGCCATCGGCACCGAGACCGGCGTTGAGCCCCTCGCCGACTGCTCGCTGGTCGTGGCCCCCTACGAGATCGACGGGGAGGCCGCCGGCTCGATCGGTGTGCTCGGCCCCACCCGGATGGACTACTCCCAGGCGCTGGCCACGGTGGCCGTGGTGGGTCGACGCCTCGGCGATCGCCTCACCGAAGGCTGAGCAGGGGACAGCCCACCATGGCCGAACGCGACCCCTACGAGGTCCTGGGCGTCTCCCGGGACGCCTCGACCGACGAGATCAAGAAGGCCTACCGGCGCCTGGCCCGACAGCACCATCCCGACGCCAACCACGGGGACGAGGCGGGGGCTGCCGAAGCCGAGTTCAAGGCGGTGGCCGCCGCCTACGAGGTGCTGTCGGACCCCGAGCGCCGTGACCGCTTCGACCGGTACGGCCACACCGGCTCGGCCGGCCCCGGCGACCCGTTCGCCGGGTTCGGAGACATCTTCGAGTCCTTCTTCGGGAATTCGGGCTTCGGTGGGGGTTCGCCGTTCGGGGGCGGTGGGTTCGGTGGGGGAGGACGCCGCCGGGCCGGCCCGGTGCCGGGCGAGGACCTCGAGGCGATCGTCGAGGTGGACCTCGAGGAGGCCGTGTTCGGCGCCGAGGCCGAGGTCCAGGTCCGGACCGCGGTGGCCTGTGAATCCTGTGAGGCGACCGGAGCGGCGCCCGGCTCGGGACCCGAGACCTGCGGAGGGTGCGACGGTGCCGGCCAGGTCCAGCGGGTCCGCCAGTCCATGCTGGGCCAGATGGTTACCGCCACGGCGTGCCCGACCTGTTCCGGTCGTGGACAGGTCATCCCTGATCCCTGTGGGGAGTGCGGTGGCGAGGGCCGCAACGTGGAGGAGCGGACGTTCACCGTCCAGGTCCGGGCCGGCGTGGACGAGGGCACGACCCTACGCCTGACCGGACGGGGTGCCGTGGGCCCTCGCGGAGGTCCCACCGGCGACCTGTACGTGCGGGTCCGGGTTCGGCCCCACCCGGTGTTCGAGCGCCACGGGGTGGACCTGGTGCACCGCCTGCACCTGCCCATGACCCAGGCGGCCCTTGGGGTGGTCCTGGACTACGAGACACTCGACGGGGTCGAGGAGCTGGTGGTGCCCCGGGGGACGACCACCGGAGAGACCTTCCGCATCCGTGGCCGCGGTGTTCCCCACCTCCAGGGGAGGGGCCGGGGCGACCTGGTGGTCGAGGTGCACGTGGACACGCCGGCCGACCTGAGCGGCGAGGCCGAGCGTCTCCTCCGGGAGTTGGCCGACGAGCGGGGCGAGGTGGTGGCCGACGAGGGCGAGGGCCTGATCTCCAAGATCCGTTCGGCGTTCCGCTAGTCCCGTGGGCGCCGTTCCCGACGGTCGGGGTGGGCCGCACGTGCTGGTGGCCGATCCGTCGGTACCGGTGCTGGGCGACGAGGACCGCCACCATCTCGGACGGGTGCTGCGCCTCCGCGACGGCGACGACCTGACCCTGGGTGACGGTGCTGGGCGGTGGTGTCCGGCGGTGTTCCGCGAGGGTGCCGAGCCCGAGCCGACCGGTGGGGTGGTGGTCGTGGAGGCTCCCGTTGCGCCGGTGGCCGTGGGCTTCGCCCTGATCAAGGGGGGACGACCCGAACTGGTGGTCCAGAAGTTGACCGAGCTGGGGGTCGACCGGATCATCCCCTTGTCGGCCCAGCGGTCGGTCGTGCGATGGGACGAGGCCAAGGCGGTGATCCAGGTGGACCGGTTCCGGCGGGTGGCCAGAGAGGCGGCCATGCAGTCCCGTCGGGTGTGGCTGCCCACCGTCGACGAGGTGACCTCCGCCGGTGCGGTGGCACCCGCTGAAGGGCTGGCCCTGGCCGAGCCGGGTGGCGAACCGTTGGATGCCGCGACCAGCGTGCTGCTGGTCGGACCGGAGGGAGGCTGGGAGGCCGACGAACTGGTCGGCCATCCCACCGTGGGCCTGGGGCCGACGGTCCTACGGGCCGAGACGGCGGCCATCGCCGCCGGAACCCTGCTCACCGCCCTCCGGGACGGTCGGGTGTCGAGTACCCACTGATTGCAACCACTGAGCGCGGTCGCTACCGTCACGTCCCGTGGCCGAGCCGATCTCCCGTCAACCCGTCGCCGATGGCGACTACAGCATCCGGTTGGGTGAACGCATCCGGGTCATCCGCCGTCAGAAACGCCTGTCCCTCCAGGACGTCGAGGCCCGCTCGGTCGCCGAGTTCAAGGCGTCGGTGCTGGGGGCCTACGAGCGTGGCGAACGTGCCGTCTCGGTGCCGCGCCTGCACCGCCTGGCCGAGTTCTACGACGTCCCGGTTGACCAGCTGCTGCCGGCCGCCGACGGCGAGGTGGTCGTCGAGACGGCCGGCGAGGAACCCCCGGCATGGCTGCCCGGCCAGAAGGTGGTCATCGACCTGGTGGCCCTGGTCGGCGCCGCGGGGCCCGAGGTGGAGCTGATCCGTCGCTATCTGGGGATCATCCAGGTCAAGCGCCAGGACTTCAACGGACGGGTCCTGACCATCCGCCAGGACGACCTCCAGGCATTGGCCGCCATCCTCGGCACCGGGGTGGACGACGCAGCGCCCCGCCTGGCCGAGATGGGCCTGCTGCGGCCCGTCACCGGTTCCTGACCGACCCCTGACCGGCCCCTGAGGGCCGGCGGCGGACCGGTAGCCTCGTCGGACCATGAGTGTGTTCTCGCGCGTCCTGCGCAGCGGTGAGGGGAGGAAGGTCAAGGCCCTCGAGGCGATCGTCCCCGACATCAACGCCCTGGGCGACGCCACCGCCGCCCTGTCCGACGATGCGCTGCGGGCCAGGACCGGGGAGTTCCGCCAGCGGTACGACAACGGGGAGAGCCTCGACGACCTCCTGGTGGAGGCGTTCGCCGTGGTCCGGGAGGCGGCCTGGCGGGTCATCGGGCAGCGGCACTACGACGTGCAGTTGATGGGGGGCATGGCCCTGCACCTGGGCTGGGTGGCCGAGATGCGCACCGGCGAGGGCAAGACCCTGGTCAGCACCCTGCCCGCCTACCTCAACGGAATCTCGGGCCGTGGCGTGCACCTGTGCACCGTCAACGACTACCTGGCCAGCCGCGACGCCGAATGGATGGGCCAGATCCACCGGTGGCTCGGCCTGTCGGTCGGCCTGGTGGTGCCCGACGTGCGGGACCGGGTCGACAAGCGGGCGGCCTACGCCGCCGACATCACCTACGGCACCAACAACGAGCTGGGCTTCGACTACCTGCGGGACAACATGGCCCTGGCCGGCGCCGAGAAGGCCCAGCGGGGCCACGCCTTCTGCATCGTGGACGAGGTCGACTCGATCCTGATCGACGAGGCCCGCACGCCGCTCATCATCAGCGGCCGGCTCGCCGAGGCCGCCGCCCTCTACCAGCGCTTCGCGGCCGTCGTCCGCGGGCTGAACCCCGAGCAGCACTACGAGGTCGACGAGGAGAAGGGGATCATCGCCCCCACCGAGGATGGGGTACACGCCGTCGAGGCTGCCCTGGGTGTCGAGAACCTCTACGACCAGGTGTCGGCCAACCTGGTCCACCAGTTCCACTCGGCGCTCAAGGCCAAGGAGCTCTACAAGCGGGACAAGGACTACATCGTCGTCGACGGCGACGTCCGGATCGTCGACGAGTTCACCGGCCGCGTGCTCGAGGGTCGTCGCTGGTCCGACGGGATCCACCAGGCCGTCGAGGCCAAGGAGGGGGTCTCGATCAAGGAGGAGAACCAGACGCTGGCCACCATCACCCTCCAGAACTACTTCCGCCTCTACGACAAGCTGGCCGGGATGACCGGAACCGCCGAGACCGAGGCGGCCGAGCTGGCCGGGATCTACGGCCTCCAGGTGGTGCCCATCCCCACGAACCGGCCGCTGGCCCGCCTCGACCAGAGCGACCTCATCTTCAAGTCCGAGGCCGGGAAGTTCCAGGCGGTGGTCGACGACATCGTGGAGCGTCGCGATGGTGGCCAACCGGTCCTGGTGGGCACGGTCAGCGTGGAGAACTCCGAGCGCCTGTCCCGTGAGCTGGACAAGCGGGGCGTGGACCACGAGGTGCTCAACGCCAAGCAGCACTTCCGTGAGGCCGATGTGGTGGCCCAGGCGGGTCGACCCGGTGCCGTCACGGTGGCCACCAACATGGCCGGACGCGGGGTGGACATCATCCTGGGTGGCAACCCGGAGAACCTCGCCGAGCGCGAGACGCGGGCGGCGGGCCTGGACCCGGCCAGCAACAAGGGCGAGAAGAAGTACGCCGAGCTACTGGCCCGCTACGAGCCCGAGTGCCGTGCCCTGGGCGAGACGGTGCGCGACAACGGCGGCCTGTACGTCCTGGGTACCGAACGACACGAGTCCCGCCGGATCGACAACCAGTTGCGGGGCCGCAGCGGCCGTCAGGGCGACCCGGGGGAGAGTCGGTTCTACCTGTCCCTGGAGGACGACCTGATGCGCCTGTTCGCGTCGGACGCCATGCGGGGCGTCATGGATCGCGCCCTGCCCGAGGACGAGGCCATCGAATCCAAGATGGTGACCAAGGCCATCGAGCGGGCCCAGACGACCGTCGAACAGAAGAACGCCGAGATCCGCAAGAACGTCCTGAAGTACGACGAGGTGATGAACGAGCAGCGCAACGTCATCTACCGGCGTCGGGACCAGCTCCTGGTCACCCCGTCGGCATCGGACGCGGGTCCCGACGAGGTGGTCGACGGGCTTCCAGATGGAGACGAGCTTCCGGATGGAGACGAGCCCGATGTCGGGGAGGCTCGCGGCGCCGGCGACCTCCGCAACGAGGTCCTCGAGGCCCTCGGGACGGTGGTCGACGGGGCCATCGATGCGTTCTGTGGCTCGGAGCTTCCCGAGGAGTGGGACGTCGACGGCCTCCGGGTCGAACTGGACTCGTACTGGCCGCTGGGCGACGGCGCCGAGGCCATCGACTCGGCCCGTTCCACCGACGAGCTCTACGAACTGCTCACCGACGACGGTCAAGCGGTGTTCGAGGGTCGGGAGGCCGAGCTGGGCGCCGAGACCATGCGGGAGGTGGAGCGCCAGGTGATGCTGCGGATCATCGACCAGCGGTGGCGGGAACACCTCTACGAGATGGACCACCTTCGAGAGGGCATCCACCTGCGGGCCATGGGCCAGCGGGACCCGGCGACCGAGTGGAAGCGCGAGGGCTTCCAACTGTTCGGCCAACTGGACGAGCTGATCGCCCGGGACTTCCTCCGCTACGTGATGCGGATCCGGGTGACGACCGCCGACGACGGCGGACAGCCCGAGGAGGTGACGACCAGCGGCCCCGACGGCCCGGTGGCCGGCGCCGCAGCGGTGGCCGCGGCGGCCGGAGCGCCGGCCCGCGTCGAGGAGTCCACGCCGGTGCCCCAGGCCACCAAGGTCAACACCGAGTGGGAGAACACCCCCCGCAACGCCCCGTGCCCCTGTGGGTCGGGACGCAAGTACAAGCAGTGCCACGGGGCCTGAGGTGCAGGACTTCACCCCCGAACTGGCCGCGCTCGGGAACCGTCTGGTCGAGGCCACCGGGTACCTCCGGATCGCCGAGCAGCGGGAGCGTCGGACGGCCCTGGAGGCCGAGATGGCCGACCCTGAGCTCTGGAACGACCAGGACCGCGGGCGGCGCGTCCAGAAGGACCTGGCTGCCGTCATCGAGGACCTGGACCTGCACGCCGAGTTGAGTGGGGGCATCGAGGACGCCGAGACGCTCGTGGAGATGGCCCTCGAGGCTGGCGACGACAGCCTGGAGGCCGAGATCGCCGATGTGGTGGTCTCGTTGTCCGCCCGGTTCGACGACCTGGAACTGCGCTCGCTGTTCAGCGGCCAGTACGACGAGGGCGACGCGGTGTGCCACGTGCAGTCCGGTGCCGGGGGGACCGATGCCCAGGACTGGGCCGAGATCCTGCTGCGGATGTACACCCGGTGGGCCGATCGCCGTGGCTTCCAGCTCCAGGTCGAGTCGGTGTCGGAGGGCACCGAGGCCGGGATCAGCTCGGTCGAGTTCGTGGTCCGGGGCCGTTATGCCTTCGGGCTCCTGCAGGCCGAGCGTGGGGTGCACCGCCTGGTCAGGATCTCCCCGTTCAACAAGGAGGCCAAGCGCCAGACGGCCTTTGCGTCGCTCCAGGTCGTCCCGTTCTTCGAGGACATGGTCGACGAGGTGGAGATCGAGGAGAGCGACCTGCGGATCGACACCTACCGGTCGTCGGGTGCCGGTGGCCAGCACGTCAACGTGACCGACTCGGCGGTTCGCATCACCCACCTGCCGACCGGCATCGTCACCTCGTGCCAGAACGAGCGGAGCCAGCACCAGAACAAGGACAAGGCCATGCAGATGCTGGCTG
>CAYWBE010000096.1:0-6410 GCA_964456295.1 uncultured Candidatus Nemicrothrix sp. | reverse complement strand
ACCCCGGGAGACGACTTCGAGCTGGCCGTCGGCTTCTGCATCACCGAGGGCGTCCTGGGCGACGCCCCGGTCCGCACCGTCCGGTACTGCGGGCAGGGATCGGCCGTTGAGGCCGAGTTCAACGACGTCACCGTGGACACCGGCGGGCAGGCGCCACCGCCCACGCCCCGCCTGGGCCCCGCCTCGTCGTCGTGCGGGATCTGCGGCACGGTGGCCATCGACGAACTCCGCGAGCGCCTCCGCCCGCTGGACGTCGAACCGTTCGACGTCGAGGTGCTGGCCACCATGTCGGAACGCATCGACGGACAGGCCCTGTTCTCGACCACCGGTGCGGTGCATGCCGCGGTGGCCTTCGACCGGACCGGCGAGCCCCTGGTGCTCCGTGAGGACATCGGCCGCCACAACGCGGTCGACAAGGTGGTGGGCCGCCTCCACATGGACGGGCGCCTGCCGGCCGGCGACCTCGGCCTGTGGGTCAGCGGCCGGGCCTCGTTCGAGATGGCCCAGAAGGCGTGGGCCGCCGGCTTCGCCTGCCTGGTGGCCGTCAGCGGCCCGTCGGCCCTGGCCGTCGAGACGGCCCGCACCGCAAACCTGCAGTTGGCCGGGTTCGCCCGCGGGGACCGGCTGAACCTCTACACCGGGGACTGAGCCCCCGGGCCGACCGGTCGTCGGCTGGGAGTGTGCCGTGGACCCCTCCGTAGACTCGCCGCGATGAGCGAACCCGTCTCCCCGTCCGACGGCCTGGCCGTCCTGCACCTGTTCCTGAAGGCCTGTCCCCACAGCGACGCCGCTGCCGTGCGGGCTGCCGTGGGCGAGGCCATCGCAGCCGGCGACCAGGTGGTCCCGGTGGCCATCCTCGGCCACAAGGCCGACCTGGCCGTCATGGCGCTCGGTACCGACCTGTGGCGGCTGCGCGACCTGCAGACCGGCCTGGTGGCCGCCGGCCTCGAGGTGGTCGACAGCTACCTGAGCCTCACCGAGGTGTCGGAGTACGCCCAGGGCGTGCCCGACGAGATGAAGCGGGCCCGCCTGCATCCCGAGCTGCCGCCGGAGGGCAAGCCGGCCTGGTGCTTCTACCCGATGTCCAAGGGTCGCGACGTGGGGGCCAACTGGTTCGAGTTGCCCTACGACGACCGCCACGAGCTGATGATGGAGCACGGCACCTCGGGCCGGAAGTTCGCCGGCCGCATCCTCCAGGTGGTGACCGGGTCGACGGGCATCGACGACTACGAGTGGGGGGTGACCCTGTTCGGCCAGCATCCTGACGACCTCAAGGACGTCGTCTACACGATGCGCTACGACCGGGCCTCGGCCCGCTACGGCCAGTTCGGCACCTTCTACACCGGGATGGTCGACGACCTGGACGAGGTCCTGGCCCGGGTGGGCTGTACCTGAGCGTGCACGTGTCGTCCGGGGAGGCTGCGCCGGCCACGGCGGGACACGACCCGTTGGAACGGGTCCTGGGCGGCCTCGACCGGGTGGTGGTGGCCTTCTCCGGCGGCGCCGACTCGGCCCTGCTGGCCCACGCGGCCAACGCCGTGCTGGGTCCCGAGCGGGTCCACGTGGTGACCGCCGTTTCGCCGTCGCTGGCCGCCGACGAGCGGGCCGACGCCGAGGCCCTGGCCGTCGAGTGGGGCCTGCGGTGGTCGGCCGTGGAGACCGACGAGATGACCCACGCCGCCTACCGGGCCAACGATGCCGACCGGTGCTTCCACTGCAAGGACGCCCTGATGGACGTGCTGGTCCCCATCGCCGAGGCCGAGTCGGCCACCGTGGTGCTCGGCGTGAACGTCGACGACCTGGGCGACCACCGCCCCGGCCAACGGGCGGCCGCCGACCGGGGAGCCCGCTTCCCGCTGGTCGAGGCCGGCCTGACCAAGGATGACGTCCGTGCCCGGTCCCGTTCCCTGGGCCTCCGCACGGCCGACAAGCCGGCGGCCGCCTGCCTGGCCTCGCGGGTGCCCTACGGCACCGAGGTGACCGTCGGCGTGCTGTCCGGGGTGGAGCGGGCCGAGGCTGCCCTGCGGCGGCTCGGATTCGATGACCTGCGGGTCCGGCACTACGACGACACGGCCCGCATCGAGGTGCCGGTCGACCGGCTGGCCGACGTGGTGGACCGCCGTGACGCCGTGGTGGCCGCGGTGACCTCCTCGGGCTACCGGTACGTGACCCTGGACCTCGAGGGCCTGCGGTCCGGCAACCTCAACGCCGCCCTGACCCACGGTGGGACCGGTGTCCGGGCCGAAGACCCCGATGGAGCCTGAGGCCCGCCTGGCCGAACTGGCCGACGAGCTGGTCGTGGCGGTGGTGGCCGCCCTTCCCGGCTGGGTGGAGCGGTGCGTGGTCGAGCGTTCGGCGCCCGGGGTGGTCGTCCCGCCGGCCCGGGTGGCCGATGCCGGCCGGGAGGCGGCCGATGAGGTGGGGGAGCGCCTGGGGGCCCTGCTGGCCGCCGACGTCGACGAGCAGTGGACCGGGCCACTGGCCGTGATCCGTGGCGCCGTCCGCTACCCGACCGACGTGCTCCGCGAGGTGGGTGCACCACCGGTCGACCGCGACGCCGATGCCCAGCGGTTGTTCCCTGACGACCCCTACGACCTGACGCCCGCCTCGTTCGCCGACGTGCACCCCGACCTGCACGGCCCCGGCCTGGCCTGGGGTGCGGCCAAGGCGTTCGTCCACCGGCGCCGCCACCAGCCTTCCTGAGGAACGTGGCCCTTCCCGGGGTCATTCCCGGGCTACGGGCCTGGCGGGGACCGGGCCCCTGACCGGAACAGTTCACGGTCCCGAAACACTGGCGTGACGGCCGTGTGACCCGTCCGGGGGATCCTTCGGGTGCGCACAACGCGCAGAACCACGCCCGCGACCGCGGGCCGGTCGGAAAGGACCCCCAGATGGATTCCGGTGACCTCGCCTGGATGTTGACCAGCACCGCCCTCGTCGTGTTCATGGTGCCGGGACTGGCCCTGTTCTACGGCGGCATGGTGCGGTCCAAGAACGTGCTCAACATGCTGATGATGAACATGTACTGCATCGGCATCGTGCCCATCGTGTGGGTGCTGGTGTCCTATTCGATCGGTAATTCGCCCGACGGCGACGGCTTCTTCGGTGGCGACTGGATCGGCAACTTCGACTTCGTCGGCCTGAAGGGCATGGCCGGTGACACCGAGGGCCTGGTGTTCGTGGCCTTCCTCATGACCTTCGCCTCGATCACCCCGGCGCTCATCTCCGGCGCGGTGGCCGACCGGCTCAAGTTCTCGGCCTGGGTGCTGTTCGTGCCCATCTGGCTGGTGCTCGTCTACAGCCCGGTCACCTACTGGGTGTACAGCGGCTGGCAGCACGGCAACGGCGCCCTGGACTTCGCCGGTGGTACGGCCATCCACGTCAACGCCGGCGTGGCTGCCCTGGCCTTCGTGCTGGTCCTCGGCCGGCGGAAGGGCTGGCCGACCGAGGCCATGCCGCCGCACGACATGCCGCTGGTCATGATCGGCACGGCCATCCTGTGGTTCGGTTGGTTCGGCTTCAACGCCGGCTCGGCCGGGGCCGCCAACGGCCAGGCCGTGCAGGCCCTGCTGAACACCTTCCTGGCTGCGGCGGCCGGCATGGTCGGCTGGATGGCCACCGAGAAGCTCCGTGACGGCCAGGCCACCTCGTTGGGCGCGGCGTCGGGCGTGGTGGCCGCCCTGGTGGCCATCACCCCGGCCGCCGGCTACGTGGGCGGCCTGTCGGGCATCGTGTTCGGCCTGGTGGCCGGGAGCGTCTGCTACCTGGCCCTCACCCTCAAGACCCGGTTCGGCTTCGACGACAGCCTCGACGTGGTGGGCATCCACGGCGTGGGCGGCATCCTCGGCGGCCTGATGCTCGGCCTGTTCGCCGATGCCAGCGCCATTCCCGGTGGCGGGTTCGACGACGGCCTGTTCTTCGGTGGCGGCATCGAGCTGTTCCTGGACCAGGCGGTGGCCATCGGATCGGTCGTCGTGTTCTCGTTCACCGTGACCTGGGTGATCGTCAAGGCGCTGGACGCCGTGGTCGGCCTGCGGGTCGACGAGGAGACCGAGCTGGCCGGCCTGGACCAGCGGATCCATGCCGAGTCGGCCTACAACGAGGGTCCGAAGGGTTCGGTGGTGGCCTGACCGGCTCCCTGTCGGTCGTCCGGTCACGCTGACCCGGACCCGTGGCTACGGTCCGGTCTGTGCCCGCCTTCGAGACCTCCGACCTGCTGGACGACCGGTCCCTCCGGGGACCGGCGTTCTGCGCTGCGCTGACCGGACGGTTCGACGAGCACCTGGCCGCCGTCTTCGCAGCGGCCGACGTACCCGACGGGGTGGCCCTGGTGGCCGTCGGTGGCTACGGCCGGGGTGAGCAGTGCCCGGGCAGCGACCTGGACGTGGCCCTCGTCCACTCCCCGGGCCTGGACATGACCGGCGTGGCCGAACGGATCTGGTACCCGTTGTGGGACGCCGGGCTGAAGCTCGGCCACCAGGTGGGCACGGTGGCCCAGCTCCTGGAGGTCGGTACCGAGCACCTCGAGACGGCCACCAGCCTGCTGGCCGCCCGGGAGGTGGCCGCCGACTCCGCTGACGGGTCCGCCCTGGTCGAAGAGCTCGCCGAGGGGGCGCTCGCCCAGTGGCAGGGCCGCTCCCGGCAGAACCTCGACCAGCTCCAGGCGGCGGTCGCCGAACGCCATGCCCGGTTCGGCGAGGTCGCCTTCCTGCTCGAGCCCGACCTCAAGGAGGCCCGAGGCGGCCTGCGCGACGTCCACAGCCTGTTCTGGGTGGAGCAGGCCACGGTGCCCATCCTGCGGGAGGCCGAGTCGGCCGGCCTGGCCGCGGCGTTCGAGACGCTGCTGGCCGTCCGCGTCGAGCTCCACCGCCTGACCGGCCAACGGTCGGACAAGCTCCTGCTGGAACTCCAGGACGACGTTGCCGCCTCGCTCGGCCTGGCCGACGCCGACGTCCTGATGGCCGAGGTCTCGGCCGCCGGCCGGGCCATCGCCTGGACCGGCGAGGGGGCGGCCCGCCGGACCCTGCGGGCGTCGCGTCGCCGGAGCCCGATGAAGGTGCTCTCGGGCATACGACGCCGGGAGGTGGCCCCGGGCCTGGTGCTCGATGACGGTCGCCTCGAGTTGACCGACGACGTCGACCTGGACGATCCGCTGCTCGTCCTGCGGTGTGCGGTGGCCGCGGCCCGACACGAGGCGTACCTGCAGCGCGGCTCGCTGGAACGCCTGGCCGACCATGCGAGGCCGGTGCCGGTGCCGTGGCCTGCCGAGGCCCGTGACCTGTTCGTCGACCTGTTGGCCGCTGGCCCGGCCGCCGTGCCGGTCATCGAGGACCTCGACCAGGTCGGCCTGTGGGTGCTGCTGGTACCCGAATGGGAGCCGTGCCGGTCCCGGCCGCAACGCAACGCGTACCACCGGTTCACCGTCGACCGGCACCTGATGGAGGCTGCCGCCGAGGCGTCCCGCCTGGTGGATCGGGTGGACCGACCCGACCTGTTGCTGGTCGGTGCCCTGTTCCACGACATCGGCAAGGGCTATCCGGGCGACCACACCGAGGTGGGCGTCGACCTGTTGGCCGGCATTGCAGCGCGTATGGGCTACGAGGGCGACGACGTCGACCTGCTGGTGGCCATGGTCCAGCACCACCTGCTGCTGCCCGACGTGGCCACCCGTCGCGACCTCGACGACGACGGCACCATCCGACAGGTGGCCGACGCGGTGGGCGGGACGGTGCTGCTCGGTCTGCTGGGGGCCCTGACCGAGGCCGACTCGATCGCCACGGGCCCGTCGGCGTGGAGCACCTGGAAGGCCGGCCTGGTGCGGGAGTTGGTGGAACGCACCTCCCACGTACTGGGTGGTGGCGACGTGGGCGACGTGGTCGGGGGCTCCTTCCCCAATGCCGCGCAGCAGGTCCTGCTGGACGACGGCACGTTCCTGGTGCGGGGAGAGGGTCGGGAACTCACCGTGGTGGCCGCCGACCGGCCGGGCACGTTCGCCAAGGTGGCCGGCGTCCTGGCCCTCAACGGTGCCGACGTGCTGGGCGCCTCGGCCCACTCCGAGCACGGTCGGGCCCTGTCGGTGTTCCGGGTCGGGTCGGTGCTGGGCGGCGAACCCGACTGGGCCCACATCGCCGAGCAGGTCGACCGGGCCCTGGCCGGTCGCCTGGCCCTGGCCGCCCGTCTGGGCGACCGGTCGCGCACCTACCGACCCATCCGGCTGGCCGCCCGCCCGGCCCGACCGACGGTGACCGTCGACAACCTCTCCTCGGCCACGGCCACCGTGCTGGAGGTGACGTGCCCCGACGGGGTGGGCGTGTTGTACCGGATCACCCGGGCCTTCGCCGAACTCGACCTCGACATCGTCCGGGCCCGCGTCCAGACCCTCGGCTCGGACGTGATCGACGCCTTCTACG
>CAYWBE010000095.1:0-6486 GCA_964456295.1 uncultured Candidatus Nemicrothrix sp. | reverse complement strand
TGACCCCCATGGCCTCCGCCTTGGTCCGGGCCGGTTCCAGCTCCTCGCCCTGGCCTAGGTCGGCCGTGAAGGTCACCACCTCACAGCCATAGGTCTCCTCCAACCACCGGAGGATGATTGAGGTGTCCAGCCCACCCGAGTAGGCCAACACCACCTTGTTGACCGCCTTCTGAGCGGTGTCGTCGCTACTCACGTCTCTGTCCCTCTTCCCCGTGAATCGTCCGTGCCCTGTTCAGAGCCCAGCTAGGGCCCGCAGGGTGTCGGCTAGTTGCTCGCCGGTCGTGTCCTGGGCCGCCACCACCATCAGGGTGTCGTCGCCAGCCACCGTACCGATGGCCCCGTCGACGCCGGTCCGGTCGAGGGCCGACGCCACCACGTGGGCTGACCCGGGTGGGGTCCGCAGCACCACGAGGTTGCCCGATGACGCCACGTCGACCACCCACTCGCCCAGCACCCGTCGTAGTTGGTCTCGGGGAATGTTCTGGTTGGCCGGGTGTTCGGGGATGGCGTAGGCGGTATCGCCGCCCGGTAGCCGGACTTTCACCGCCCCCAGGTCGTCAAGGTCACGTGACACCGTTGCCTGGGTGGCTGCCAGGCCATCATCGGCCAGAAGGCTGACGAGCATTTCCTGGCTGGTCACCACGTGGTCGGCCAGCAGCCTGCTGATCCGATGCTGTCGATGGTGCTTGCTCACGTTCCGCTCCCTCCGCTGACGGCCTCGCCTAGTAGCCAGGCCAGCAGGCCCCGGGCAGCGTTCATCCGGTTGGCGGCCTGACGCCAGACTCGGCTGGCTGGCCCGTCGACCACGCCGTCGGTGACCTCCTCGCCCCGGTGGGCGGGTAGGCAGTGCAAGAAGATGGCCTTGGATCCAGCGGCCTCCATTAGGGCCTCGTCTACCCGGAAGTTCTCGAAGTCCCGGTGCCGTTGGGCGGCTTCGTCCTCCTGACCCATGGAGGTCCAGACGTCGGTGTACACGGCGTCGGCTCCGTCCACCGCGTCAGCGGCCCGGTCGAACTCGATGATGTTCACGTCGGATTCCACCAGCCGCTCCCGGTCGGCGTCAGGGAGCCGGTAGCCGATCGGGCCGGCGAACCGGACCTCGACCCCCAGCATCCCAGCGGCTAGGGCCACGGACCGGAAGACGTTGTTGCCGTCGCCGACGTAGGCGATGGTCCGGCCGGCAAGATCGCCGAACTCTTGGTGCAGCGTGAGTATGTCGGCTAGGGCCTGTAGGGGGTGGGCCTCGTCGGACAGCATGTTGACGACGGGCACCAGGCCCTCGGCGGCCATCCGTTCCACCGTGGCATGGGCGAAAACCCGGGCGCCGATGCAGCCGTGATAGCAGGCCAGGGTCCGGGTGACGTCCTCGACAGATTCCCGAACGTCCATCCCCACCTCGGAAGCTTGGATGTACATCGGGTGTCCACCCAACTGGAAGACGGCCATCTCCATGGAGTTGCGGGTCCGGGCCGATGGCTTCTCGAAGACCAGCGCCATGCCCCGGCCCTCCAGTACACGTGGCGGCGATGGGTCGGTGGCCAGGTCCAGGACCCGGTGTAGTTCGTCCACCGTCAGGTCGTCGATCTCTAGCAGGTGTCGCATCAGGCCATCTCCCCGGCGGCTCCGGCCGCCAACACTTCTCCCAAGATCTCGGTGCCCTCGACCAGCTCGGCTGATGACACGGTCAGCGGGGGCGCTATCCGCAACGCAGTCGGCGTGATCCCGTTGACGACGAGGCCGGCGTCCAGACAAGCCAGGGCTACCTGAGGCGCTGTCCGTTCGGCCAACACCCCTGGGGCCAACTCGGCTCCCAGGAGGAGCCCCTGACCGCGTACCGATGAGATCCCGGGCAGCCTCTCGAGCAGGTCGGTCAGCTCAGCGCCCCGTTCTCGAGCCAGCCGGGGGGCGTCGATCTCCTCCATCACCCGCAGCACCTCGCGAGCCGCCGCGGCGGCCACCGGCTGGCCGGCAAACGTGGAACCGTGGTCGCCGGGTCCAAAGGCGGCGGCCACCTCCTTGGTTGCCCATACAGCCCCGATGGGGATCCCGTTGCCGAGCGCCTTGGCTACCGTCACCACATCGGCCCGGATGCCAGCGTGGTGGAAGCCGAACCACGCCCCGGTCCGCCCCAAGCCGGTCTGGATCTCGTCCAGGATCAGCAGAAGACCCCGTTCGTCACATAACCGTCGTATGTCTCGCAGGAAGCCCTCCTCGGCCGGGTTGATCCCGCCCTCGCCTTGGAGGGGTTCGAGCAGAATGGCCCCGACTGACGGGTCAAGGGCTGCCTCAAAGGCCGCTACGTCGTTCCATGCGGCGTGCCGGAAACCCTCGGGAAGGGGTTGGAACGGCTCGTGCTTCTCGGGCTGGCCGGTAGCGGCCAGGGTTCCCAGAGTCCGGCCGTGGAACGATCGGAAGGCGGAAAGCACGCCGTGCCGGCCCCGGCCGTGGAACTTCCGGACCAGCTTTAGGGCAGCCTCGTTGGCCTCAGCTCCCGAGTTCTGGAATAGGACACGTCCCGGTTGGTCCTGGTCGGTCCCCGACCGCACCAGCCGGTCCAGTCGCTCGGCCACCTCTAGCTGGGGTTCGGTCACGAACAGGTTGGACACGTGAATCAGCGTGGTGGCCTGTTCGGCCACTGCGGCGGCCACCCGGGGGTGGGCGTGTCCTAGCCCAGTGACGGCTAGGCCGCACAGAAAATCCAGGTAGCGGTGGCCTGCGTCGTCGAAAAGCTCGGTCCCGGCACCTCGCACGAAGGTGAGTGGCGGGATGCCGTAATTACCCATTAGCCGTTCGGCCCAGAGCTCGGGTCCGGTGGCCGTCACAATGCCACCCCGTCGACGCCTCGGCCGTCGGCGGCTACTCCGCCGTCGGGTAGGACCATGGTGCCGATGCCTAGGTCGGTGAAGAGTTCCAGTAGCAGTACGTGGGGGATCCGACCGTCGACCATGTGAGCCGAGCCCACTCCGGCCTCTACGGCGTCGATGCAGGCCTGGACCTTGGGGATCATGCCGCCGCTAATCGTGCCGTCGGCGGTCAGGGCAGCTAGTCCGGACAGGTCGATCCTTGAGATCCGTGATGACGGGTCGTCCACGTCGGTCAGGAGACCCTCTACGTCGGTGAGGTAGAGGATCCGTTCGGCACCCAGTGCGCCAGCTATCGCGGCGGCCACCGTGTCGGCGTTGATGTTGTAGGCCTGTCCGCTGGGGTCGACGCCGATGGTCGACACCACGGGGATGAGCTCCTCGGCGAGCAGCCGTTCGATGATGGCCGGGTTGATCGACTCAACGTCGCCCACGAAGCCCAGTTCGGGGTTCCGGGCCGAGGCCTGGATCAAGCCGGCATCCTCGCCGGACAGGCCAACGGCCAGTGATCCGTGTCGGTTGATACCCGACACGATCTCCCGGTTGACCTTGCCAACAAGCACCATCCGGGCCACGTCCAGCGTCTCGGCGTCTGTGACCCGCAGACCGTCCCGGAACTCCGACTTGATACCCAACCGGTCCATGAGGGCACCGATCTGGGGTCCACCGCCGTGGACTATGACAGGTCGGATGCCTACCGAGTGCATGAGGACCACGTCTTCGGCGAACTGGGTGGCCAGCGCCTCGTCGACCATGGCGTTTCCCCCGAACTTGACCACGATGACCGAGCCGGAGAATCGCTGGATGTACGGCAGGGTCTCTACGAGCACGGAGGCCCGCCGTTCGGGCGAGAAGCCCGATTCGGAGGGTGTCTGCTGGTCCATGTTGTCCTCCACGGCCCTACGAGGTCCGCATGTTCTCGTCGATGTAAGCGTGGCTGAGGTCGGTGGTGACGATCCACGCCGTGCCGTCGCCTTGGCCCAGGTCCACGCCGAGGTCCAACCTTCGACCGGCCATGTGGGCGGCTAGGGCCTGCTCGTCGACGTCGCAGGCCCGCCCCTCGGCGTAGACGACCTGTTCGCCGTAGGTGATGGTGATGGTGTCGGGGTCGAAGGTGATGCCGGCAGCTCCCATCTCGGCGGCGATCCGGCCCCAGTAGGGGTCCTCGCCGTACCAGGAGCACTTGACCAGTTGGCAGTTGGCGGTGTCCCGGGCGCCCTTGGCTGCCTCTGCGTCGGTGGCGGCGCCGGTGACGGTCAGGAATACAGTCTTGGTGGAACCCTCAGCGTCGTCGGCCATCTGCACGGCCAGGTCCCGGCAGGCGTCAGCCAGGGCGATCCCTAGGTCGGTCGTGTCCACCGGTCCGGCCGCCCCCGAGGCCAGCAGCAGGACGGTGTCATTGGTCGACTCGGCGCCGTCCACGGTGAGGCAGTTGAACGAGACTCCGACGGCGTCACGCAGCAGGTCGGTGGCCGTGGCCGGGTCAACCTCGGCGTCGGTGGTCAGCACGGCCAGCATGGTGGCCATATTGGGCTCCAGCATGGCAGCGCCCTTGGCTACCCCACCGACCGTGAACGCGCCGCCCGCAGTTGTCGGACCGGTGACCACCGTGGTCTTAGGCACTTTGTCGGTGGTCATCATGGCCACCGCGGCAGCCGATCCCCCATCGGCATCTAGGGCGGCGACCACCGTGGGGATGGCTGGGGCGATCCGGTCCATGGGCAGCGGGTAGCCGATCCAGCCTGTGGAACAGACAAGTACCTCGTGTGGAGCGCAGCCCACAGCCTCGGCGGTAAGAGCGCACATGGTCTCGGCGTCGACCCGGCCGGTGGCGCCGGTGGCTGCGTTGGCGTTGCCGCTGTTCAGTATCACAGCGGCCGCCCTACCTCCGCTGGCCGACAGGTGGTCCCGGCAGACCAGAACGGGCGGGGCTGTCATCCGGTTCGAGGTGAAGACACCGGCCGCCGTCACCGGGGTGCCGTCGGCGGTGGCCACCATCGCTAGGTCGTCGGCTCCCGAAACTTTGACTCCGCACGCCATACCAGCGGCGACAAATCCCGGGACGGAGGTCACGCTCACGGGTAGACCCCGATGGAACTGAGCCCGGTGGCCTCGTCGAGGCCTAGGGCTGCGTTGGCACACTGTACGGCCTGGCCTGAGGCGCCCTTCACGAGGTTGTCGATGGCACACAGCACCACCACCCACCCGGTCCGTGGGTCCACCCGGGCCGTCAGGTGTGCGGTGTTGGATCCCAGGGTGGCCTTGGTAGACGGCGACCGCTCGTCCACCACGATGAACGGCTCGCCGGCGTAAGCCTCGGCCAGGAGGGCCAAGGCTCCGTCGGTGTCCAAGTCACCGGTCGGCCGGGCGTAACAGGTGGCCAGAATGCCCCGGTTCATGGGCGCCAGGTGGGGGGTGAACAGGACCGACACGCCGCCCACGGTGGTCCCGTCGGCCCGGGTCCTGAGGACCTGCTCGATCTCCGGGGTGTGCCGATGGCCGGCCAAGCCGTAGGCCGTGTAGTCCTCGTCGACCGTGCAGAAGCTGGTGTTGGACTTCGGGGGCCGGCCGGCTCCTGACACGCCGCTAGCCGCGTCGACCACCAGACCTGCAGGGTCGATGGCACCGGCCCGCACGAAGGGCGCTAGGGCCAGCGCCGAGGCGGTGGGATAGCAACCGGCAGCGGCCACCAACCGGGCACCGGCCAGGTCGGACCGAAAGAGCTCCGGGAGGCCGTAGACAGCTTCGTCTAGCAGGCCGGGCACCTCGTGGTCCTCGCCGTACCAGGTCGGGTACAGGGCGGCGTCCCGAAGCCGAAAGTCGGCCGCCAAGTCGACGACGTGGCCCACCCGGTCGAGGATCTCGGGAACCAGAGCCTGGGAGGCTCCGTGGGGCAGGCCCAGGAAGGCCACATCGCACCCGTCGACCGCCGCTGGGTCTGCCGGCGCGTACGACAAGTTCGGATAGTGGGCGGCAAGGCTCGGATAAAGGTCAGCCACCGCGGTACCGGCTTGGGTCTCCCCGGTGGCGACGGCCACCTCAAAGTCGGGGTGGCCGGCACACAGCCTGAGGAGTTCAGCGCCGGTAAACCCGGAGGCCCCGATGATGGCGATCCTATACATGCATTAATTATGCTAACTGCTGCATACTAATGCAACATGGCTATGCAGATTTCCGTATATTTGCAGGTCAACACCAGGGTGTCTCATCGTTTGCGGTGGTGTCTTCAGTCGTTGTCGGCGTTGATCACACCAACGACGACTGGTTCAAACCCGACGGCCGAAAGGGTCACATCCACCGCCTGGTCACCGTCAGAAAGGCCGTCGTTCACGCCGGTCACCACCACCGTCTGGGGCGTATCCCAGTTCGACGCAGTGAACGTCAACGTCGAAGACGACACCACCGCCTCAGACAGGTCCGACGACGCCACCGAAACAACCACATTCCCCGCCGGTTCGGACCCCAGAGCAAACGTAAACGAGTCCGAAGAACCCGACTCCGACATCACTGTCGAACCCTCCGACTCCACTATGAAACCAAAGCCTTCTATGGCTTCGGTGCTCAAAGAAGCCTCTTCTTCGACGGGTTCGTCGATAGGTGGTTCCGGGCAGGGATCACCGTTTGA
>CAYWBE010000094.1:0-6544 GCA_964456295.1 uncultured Candidatus Nemicrothrix sp. | reverse complement strand
GCCAGCCCAAGTTCCCCTGCACCACCCGCTACTTCCGGCTCGGCGACCGCATCGAAGCCGCCTGCACCCACCAGGGGTACACGTTCCTGGAGTTCCGGGGCACGGTCACCGGCCAGCAGGCCGTCGACGGCTCCGACGTGGTCCACGACGAGTGGTGGACCAAGTACTCCCGGGCCATCGGGGGCGTCGAGGGCCAGTGGGACTTCCCGCCGCATGTGGTCCACGTCCACCAGGTCAGCGAACCGGTGCACGTCGAGACCCTGGACGGCGACCTGATCCTGCGGGACAGCCCGTGGGACCCGTACAACGAACTGCTCCCCATGGAGGAACTCGTCGACGCCCGACTGGTGACGTCCCGCCACAAGGAACGCTCGATCACCAACGGCGGCCCACTGGACCCGGTGGCCTTCTGGCCGTACGCCGACACCATCGGTGGATCGCGCTGGCCCGGCGAGCGGGGCGGCCCGAAGCTCGCCTGGTGAGCCCCGCCGGCCGACCCCCGGAGAGAGGGAGCGATACCCCGTGCTGAGCCGGTTCGACGACTACCCCATCCACCAGACGCCGGATCCGGTCGCCACGCCGGCGTCCAGCGACAAGGACGTCTACGAGCGCTACTGGTTCAACGGCTACCCGCTGGCCGGCGACTTCTTCTTCGGGGTCGGCACCGCCCTCTACCCGCACCTGGGAATCCGGGACTGCGGCATCAGCCTCGTCGTCGACGGGGTGCAGCACGCATTCCACGCCTCGTGTCGGGCCACCGGCGACCCGGCCGACCAGGTGGTGGGCCCGTTCCGCCTGGAGATCCTCGAGCCGATGCGCTCGTGCCGGGTGGTGCTGGACGACAACGAAACCGGCGTGGCCTGTGACCTGACCTTCGAGGGACGGACCGGCAACGTGGAGGAGCCCCGCCACCACTGGGGCGGCGACATCCGCCGCACCATGGACACCACCCGGTTCACCCAGATGGGCCGGTGGGCAGGCTGGATCGAGTTCGACGGCCGTCGCATCCAGGTCGACCCGGCCACCACCGTGGGCACCAAGGACCGGTCGTGGGGCATCCGTCCGCTGGCCGGCGGCGACCGCCGTGGAGCACCGGCCCCACCGGACCGGTCCAGCCTGTTCTTCCTGTGGGCGCCACTCAACTTCGATGACCTGTGCCTCCACTACCAGCTGTTCGAGGACTCCCTCGGACGACCCCTCTCCTCGGTGGGCGCCCTCATGCCCACCTACGACACGCTGGACGACCTGCCGGGCATCGAGGACCCGACGGCCCGGCACATGCGGGGCCACGAACACCGGCTGCAGTTCGACGACGGCAGCCGGATGGTCCACACCGCCGACCTGTCGTTCACCGCGGTGGACGACGGTTCACGCCATGGGTTCACCCTGGAGCGGATCCTGACCTTCCGGATGAAGGGCCTCGGCTACCACCATCCCGAATGGGGCCACGGTGCGTGGAAGGGCGAACTGGCCATGGCCGCCGAACGGTGGGACCTGGCCGACGTCGACGACCAGGCGTTCGAGAACCAGCACTGCCAGCACCTGGTGCGGGCCACGTACCGGGACCGGGTCGGGATCGGGGTACTCGAACAGCTGTGCGTCGGCCCGTACCGACCCTACGGATTCGAGGGGTTCGTGGGTCGGGGCTCCTGACCGTCCGGTCCGGCCCGCCGGCTCCGACGGCCCGACCGACCCGAGCGGACGGGACGTCGGGACGGGACCGTCGACCGGTCGAAGCGCCGGTACCAGTCACGGAAGGTCGGGAGGTCGCCAGCGCCCGGCCCGGCGATGCCCGACAGGTCGGCCCCCGGCACGTCGCCCACCCGCCGGACCACCACCGTGAAGCCGTCCACCGGGGTCACGTGCACCGACCCTTCGGCCCCGTCGGGTAGCGACACGGCCAGGGTCCCCGGTCCCCGGGCAGTCACCCGAAGGCCATCGGCCGTCGAGCCCACCCAGGCGTCACCCCCGCCGGCCTGCTCCCCGTCGGTCGGCTCGGCGGCCACTCCGTCCACCACGCCGGCGGCCAGCAGCCAGCCGACCAGCACGTCCTCCGGGTGGCCGGGGCACTCCGCAGCCTGCCACGGCTCCGGTTCGCCGAACGGCCCACCGGCGCCGGGAGGCGGTGCCGGTGGTTCCTCGCCGTCACGGCCGTTGAAGGCCCAGACCAGGCCGTCGACCACCCCGGTCGGCCACACCCGGAGCCGGGCGGTCTCCGGAATGGGGCCGTCGGCGGCCGACGTGCACGCCCCTGCGTGGCTGAAGCACCACTCGTGCAGGGGGCACACCACCTGGTCGTCGTCGATGCGCCCACCGGCAGCCAGGTCGGCGCCCAGGTGCGGACACACCGAGTGGGTGACCAGGGCACGGCCCGATGCCGTCCGCCCCACCGCCAGGTCCTGGCCGAAGGCGGCCAGCGGGGCCAGGGCCCCGTCGGGCACCTCGTCGAGGCGGGCCACCACGAACCAGCCAACCGGGAACGGGGGCCGCCCGGCGACCGGCCCGGCCACGGGCCCTACTCCTCCTCGTCGTCGGGAAGCCCGTCGTCGCCGGTGAAGTCGTCGGGACTGCCCGAGACGACCGGCACGAGGGCCTCGGCGGTCACCATGGGGTTGGGGAACTCCCTCACCCCGCACACCTTCCCGTCGCGGAACCGCCACAGGGCGATGTAGGTGTTGCGATACGGCCTGCCGGTGTGGGTCACGTGGCCATCGGACTCGTATTCGGCCACCAGCAGGTCGGGATCCAGACACTCGTGGACGGCGGTCAACGACAGGGTGAACACGAAGGTGCCCAGCCGAGACGCCAGGTAGGCCCCGACCTCCCGGCTGCCCTCGAGGTGCACCGGCGGGTCGGCGAACGGCAGCTCGAGCGCCCAGTCGTCGGTGTAGCAGTCGACCAGCTCGCCGGCCCGGTCGGTCCCGAAGAGGGACACCACGTGTTCGAGCAGCGCCCGATTGGCGGCCCGCCGTTCGACCTGGTCGGGGGTCAGCGGATCGCCGTCAGGCCCGGTCACCGCTCAGTCCCGGTAGGAGGGGTCGTCACGGTCGAGGATGGTCTTCAGTTCGTCGAAGTGGGCCAGCCCCTGATCGGCCGTGCGTTCCCACATGCGGACCACCGAGGCGGCCAGGTCGTCGTCCATGGGGCTGAGCGGCCGGCCCGTGCCGAGGGCCAGCACGGTGGTCCGACAGGCCCGCTCCAGGAAGTACAACTCCTCGAAGGCGTGGGCCACCGACTCGCCGACCACCGTCACCCCGTGGTTGCCCATCATCATCACCGAGTGCCCCCCGAGGGCCTCGGCCACCCGGACGCCCTCGGCCGGATCGTCCGGCGGGCCACCCATCTCCGAGTCGTAAACGGTGCGGCCCCAGAACCGGGCCGTGGCCTGGTCCAGCGGCGGGATGGTCGGGTCGGCCAGGCCGACCAACGCCGCGGCGTACGGCGGATGGCAGTGCAGGACGGCCCGTGCCGTGGGGATGCGCTGGTGGATGGCCCCGTGGATGCACCAGGCCGACGGATCAGGCGCGTCGGGGCGGTCCATGGTCGTCGGATCGTCAGCGTCCAGCAGGACCAGCTCGCTGGCCCGGACCAGCGAAAAGTGCCGCCACTTCGGGTTGCAGAGGAACCGCTTCCCGTCGGGCGACACCGCAGCGCTGAAGTGGTTGGCCACCGACTCGTGCAGGTCGAACCGGGCGGCCAGGCGGAACGCGGCGGCCAGGTCCACCCGAACCTGCGCCTCGTCGAGTTCGGTCAAGGCCCCAGGGGCATCGAGGGCGGTCATGGGCACAGTCTGGCCCGGGTCAGCCGACCAGGGAAAGGGCGGCGTGGAGGAGCACCTCTGCGCCCACCTCGGCCTGGCCCGGCTCGATGGATTCGGCCTCGTTGTGGGAGAGGCCGTCGCGGCAGGGCACGAACACCATGGCGGCTGGCCCTCGTGACGCCAAGTAGCAGGCATCGTGACCGGCACCCGACACGATCCTCTCGTACGCCCGACCCGTAGCCTCCGCCGCCGAAGCCACCGCCGCCACGCACCGTCCATCAAATGCCACCGGCGGCAAGCCATCGTCAACGGCGACCTCGGCGCCGCAGCCGTGCCGTTCGGCAGAAGAGGCCACCAACGCCCGTAGGTCGGCGGCCATCCCGTCAAGCACATCCACCTCGGGGTGCCGCATGTCGACCGAGAACTGGATGACGGCCGGCACCGTGTTGGGCGACACCGGCTGGGACCGGAACTGGGCCACCGTGGCCCGGGCCCACGACCCTCGATCTGCAGCGATCCGGTAGATGCCATCGACCACCTCGGCCAACGGACGGGCCGGATCGTGGCGGAGATCCATCGGTGTCGGTCCGGCGTGCGCCGGATCGCCAGTGAGCGTCACAGTGAACCACCGGAACCCTTGGACGCCGGTCACCACCCCGATCTCGGATCCGCTGGCCTCCAGCACAGGCCCCTGCTCGATGTGCAGTTCGAGATAGGCAGCCATTGACCGCCCGAACGGCAGGTCGCCTGCCCAACCCAGTCGGTCCAACTCGGCACCCACGGTGACACCGTCGACATCCGCCAAGCCCCGCACTTCGCCGAGATCGACGGCTCCGGCCCAAACGGCCGAACCCATCATCGACCGGGGAAAGCGGGACCCCTCCTCGTTGGTCCATACAGCCACCTCCAGCGGCGCCACCGTGTGGACACCTGCGTCGGCCAGCGTGGCCAGCACTTCGAGGCCGCCGAGCACCCCGTACACGCCGTCGAACCGGCCACCCGTGGGTTGAGTGTCAAGGTGGCTCCCCAGCACCACTGGCAGTGCGTCTTGATCGGTGCCCTCCCGGCGAGCAAACAGGTTGCCGACGGCATCGGTGGCCAGGGTGCAGCCCACCCCGGTCGCCCACTCCGTGAACAGGGCCCGACCTGCTGCGTCATCGTCCGAGAGCGCCTGGCGGTTGGAACCTCCCGCCGCCGTGGCGCCCACCTCGGCCATGGCCATGAGGCGCGACCACAAGCGGCTGCCGTTGACATGAAGGTCGGGCTGGTCCATCGTCCTTCACTCCCGCCCTGGGTAGGGGGTCGTCAGCGACTCCGAAGCTTCGGATCTAGAGCGTCGCGCAAGCCATCCCCGATGAAGTTGACGCTGAGCACGGTCAATGAGATCAAGGCGCCGGGCCCCACCACCCGCATCGGGGTGAGGTTGATGAAGTCCTTACCGTCGTAGAGCAGCCGACCCCAGGTGGGGAAGTCCGAGGGGAACCCGAGGCCCAAGAAGGAAAGAGCCGACTCGGTGATGATGGCCACGGCCATACCGAGTGCCGCTGCGACCATCACTGGGCTGAGACAGTTGGGCAGGATGTGCCGGAAGATGACGTTGCGTCGCCGGGTCCCGATGCTGTGAGCGGCCGCCACGAACTCCTGCTGCTTGATGGACAACACCTCGCCCCGCACCACTCGCGCGGTCTGCATCCAGCTGGTCACGCCGATGATGAACACGATCAGCATGAAGATGCCCTGTTCCGGACCGAAGGTGGCACGCAGGGTGTCCCGAAACAACATGATGATGACAAGCAGCAGGGGCAGCACCGGCAGGGCCAGGAAGAGGTCGGTAAAGCGCATGAGCACCCCGTCCAAGCGGCGGAAGAAGCCAGCCATGACACCGATGGTCGTACCCAGTGAAACGGATAGCGCCATGGCCGTGATGGCCACCAGAAGCGATATCCGTCCTCCGACCATGGACCGGACGACCATGTCTCGGCCCAGGTTGTCGGTACCCAGCGGGTGACTCCATGACGGGCCCAGGTTCCGCAACTTCACGTCGATCTCCACAGCGTCGTAGGGCATCAGGTATGGCCCGACGAAGCTGGCCAAGGCAACGAAAAGGAAGACGAAGAGGCCGGTGAGGGCTCCCTTGTGGCGACGGAACTGGCGCCAGACGTCTCCGCGCAGTGACCGATGCTTAGGACCCGCTCCGGAGGCAGTCGCTGCCACGACCTCCTGACCGCCATAGACCTTCGGCTCACTCATAGCGGATTCTCGGATCGAGCACGCCATAGACCACGTCGGCCACCAGGTTGAACAGGACGGTGAGTGCTGCGATCAAGAAGGCCAGTGTCTGCACCATGGGCACGTCACCGCCGTGAATGGAGCTGATCAGCAGGTGGCCGATGCCGTTGATCCGGAAGATCTGTTCGGTGATGAGGGCACCGGCGAAGATGCCCGGCACCTGCAGAGCGATGAGCGTGACCACTGGAATGAGGCTGTTCCGGAGCACGTGGCGCACCAGCACCCGCTTTTCCTTGAGACCCTTGGAGCGGGCAGTGCGGACGTAGTCCTCGGACAGGTTGTCCAGCATCGACGACCGGGTGAACCGGCTCAGGGCCGCCGCGTTGAACATCGACAGCACACCCACCGGGAGGACGATCTGCTTGACCTGGGCCACGAAGGAACTCCAGTCGGTGACCTCCAGGGTGGTGTCGTAGAACGACGGGAACCAGCCCAACTTGACGCTGAAGATCACGATGGCCAGCAGGCCGGTGAAGAAGGTCGGCACCGAGTAGC
>CAYWBE010000093.1:0-6625 GCA_964456295.1 uncultured Candidatus Nemicrothrix sp. | reverse complement strand
CGCCACGTGCTCACGTGGGTCGACGATTCGTCGGTGAACGGGGTGCCCCGCCAGTCCTCGGTGCGGTCCACCGGGTCCAGACCGGCTACGGCGGCCATGGCGTCCAACTGGTCCGGGGTGGCGTAGCGCAGTACGTACGGGAAGAACCGGTTGCCGGACGTCGTCATCTCGATGCGCTGGCCGTTGATGGTCTGGGCCGCCCGGTCGGTGGCCACCACGTCCAGCATCACCCGGTCGATGGACACGTCGCGGACCGACACGCCGTCGTGGGCGTCGGGGTCCGGGACGAACGCCTCGAGGACGAGGTGGCCCCCGGGGGCCAGCACCCGGGCCACGCCGTTCAGGCAGGCCACCTGGTCTGCCTCGCTGGTCAGGTTGAAGAAGGTGTTGAAGCCCACCAGTACCACGTCGAAGCCGGTGCCCGCGGTGGTCGGGTCGACCATGTCGCCGGTCACCAGGGTGAGGCGTCCGGCGCCCGGCTTGGCCCGGAGGCGGTCCAGCATCGAGGCCGAGGCGTCCAGTCCGGTGACGACCAGTCCCTGATCGGCCAGCGGCAGGGCGAGGCGGCCGGTTCCCACCCCCAGTTCCAGGACCCGTCCGCCGGGTCCGGCCAGACCGGCGACCCGTTCGGCCACCACGGTCGGTGGGCCGACCTGCGTCAGGGCGATCCCGCCGTCGTCGCCGTACCACTCGTCGTAGACGTCGGCCATGGCCTCGCCGTAGGTCCCGCTGTCATAGCCCTCCACGGGCCCGAGTCTGGCCGATGGACCGGTGGGACCCCAAGGGGGATCCGTCGACCCGACCGGTCGTAACCTTGACGCGATGAACGTCCCGTTGTCGACCGGCGTGTACCTGGACCATGCGGCCAGCACGCCGGCCCGGGCCGAGGTGGTGGCCGCCATGGTCCCGTGGTTGGCCGACCACCCCGGCAACCCGTCGGGTTCCCACGCGGCGGCCCGGGCGGCCCGCCGGGCCGTCGACGATGCCCGCGACCACGTGGCCGCCCTGGTGGGGTGCCTGCCCGCCGAGGTGGTCTTCACCTCCGGGGGGACCGAGGCCGACAACCTGGCCGTGGACGGCGTCGTCCGGGCCACCGGCGGGTTCCCGGCGTGCAGCGCGGCCGAGCACCCGGCGGTGTTGGCCCCGGTGGTCGACGCCGGCGGCCCGGTGGTGCCGACCGACGACGTGGGCCGCATCGACCTCGAGGCACTGGGCGACCTGTTGGCGGGGCCCGACGGCGGACGCATCCGTCTGGTGTCGGCCATGGCGGCCAACAACGAGACCGGGGTGGTGACCGACGTGGATGCGGTGGCCGACGTGGTGGACCGGTGCGCACCACAGGCCGTGCTGCACAGCGACGCCGTGCAGGCCGCTGCCTGGCTGGACCTGCCGACGGCCCTGCGCCGGGCCGGGCTGGTCAGCATCACCGGGCACAAGTTCGGTGGCCCCAAGGGGGCCGGCGCCCTGGTGGTGCGAGACGGGGTGCCGCTGGCTCCGGTGCTGCGCGGTGGCGGCCAGGAACGGGAACGGCGCAGCGGAACCCAGAACGTGCCGGCCATCGTGGGCCTGGGCGAGGCGGCCCGCCTGGTGGCGGACGAACGCGTGTCCCTGGGTCGCCGGGTCGCGGCCCTGCGGGACCGGTTGGAGGGCGGCCTGCGGGACGCCGTCGACGGTGTCCGCCGGACGGTTCCCGATGGCGTCGACCGGACCCCCGGGGTGGCCCACCTGTGCTTCGACGGCATCGAGAGCGAGGAACTCCTCTTCCTGCTGGAGCGTGACGGCATCGCGGCCAGCGCCGCATCGTCGTGTGCCAGCGGGGCCCAGGAGCCGTCCCCGGTGCTGGCCGCCATGGGGATCGACCGGGTGACGGCGGCCGGATCACTGCGACTCTCGCTGGGCCACTGCAGTACCGACGCCGACGTGGACCATGCCCTGGACGTCATTCCGGCGGCCGTGGAGCGACTCCGGGGCTACGCCCGGAGCCTGCAGTCCCGATGAGTGCGACCGCTGCTCCGGTCATGGTGGCCATGTCGGGCGGCGTGGACTCCTCGGTGGCCGCCGCGCTGCTGCGCGATGCCGGCCACGAGGTGGTCGGGGTGACCCTTCGCCTGTGGGGCGGCGAGTCCGACTCGGGCTGCTGTGCGGTGTCCGACGTGGACGACGCCCGGCGGGTGGCCGACGCCCTGGGCATCGAGCACCACGTGTTCAACCTGGGGGACGACTTCGAGCGGGACGTGGTGGGCCCGTACGTGGCCGACCACGCGGCGGGACGGACCCCCAACCCGTGCGTGGAGTGCAACCGCCACCTCAAGTTCAACCGCCTGCGCCGCCGGGCCACCGCGCTGGGCTTCGACCGGATCGCCACCGGGCACCA
Organism: uncultured Candidatus Nemicrothrix sp.; assembly: GCA_964456295.1. Lineage (GTDB taxonomy): Bacteria > Actinomycetota > Acidimicrobiia > Acidimicrobiales > MedAcidi-G1 > UBA9410. Next base: position 4,251 of record CAYWBE010000093.1, on the reverse strand, counting down.
CGCCCGCATCGTGCGGCGGCCCGACGGGACCCGGCGGATCGCCCGGGCCGTGGATCCGGGCAAGGACCAGTCCTATGTCCTGCACATGCTCGACCAGGAGCAGTTGGCCGGTCTGCTGTTGCCCATCGGCGACCTGACCAAGGCCGAGGTGCGACAGCATGCCATGGCCCTCGGCCTACGGACGGCTGACAAGCCCGACAGCCAGGACGTGTGCTTCATCACCCGGGAGCACGGTCGGGAGGACTTCCTGCGTCGCCGGATCCCGCTGACGCCGGGACGGGTGGTGGACGGTTCGGGTGCCGAGGTCGGCACGGTGGAGGCCGTGGAGCTGGTGACCATCGGCCAGCGTCGGGGCATGGACCTGGGCGGTGCGGGTACGCCCCGGTACGCATTGGGGGTGGACGTGGAGGCGGCCACCGTCACCGTCGGTTCGGCTGACGACCTCCTGGTCGGCGAGACCCCGGTGGACGGTCTGGCCTGGTCGGTCGGCGACCCCGTCGTCGGTTCCGGCCGGTCGGGGCTGCGGGTGCAGACCAGCGCCCACGGCGCGGCGGACCCGGCAGAGGTGGGGGTGGCCACCGAGGGAGGCCCGGGCCGGTGGCTGGTGCGGTGGGCGACGCCCCGTCGGAGGGTCGCCCCGGGCCAGAGCGTGGTGTTCTACGAGGGCGACGAGGTGGTGGGTGGCGGCACCGCCGCCTGAGTCGGCATCCCCCCGGCCGGCGGTGCCCGGCGGTCCTCAGCCCACCGGTAGGCGGCGACGGGCCGCCTCGGCCAGCACCACGTCGGGGCGGGCCGGCGAGCACAGGAACCCGTCGATGGCCCGGACCTCGGTCTGACGGCGTGAACCGGCGGGCAGGACGTCGTGGGGGCGGCGGCACAGGACCTCGATGGCCAGTCCCCGGGCGTGCTGGGTGAGGTCCTCGGCGCTGGTGTCGGCCGGTGCCGCGTTCAACTGTAGGAGTCCGGCCCGCTGCAGCAGGGTGGGTTCGGCCAGGGCCAGGTGGTCGTGGAGCACGAAGCCGGCGGGAACCAGAACGATCCAGCGGCGGGTCAGGCGGTGCAGGGACCGGATGGCCAGGGCGGCCAGCGGCATGCCGACGGCGGTGGCCAGCCCACCGGCCGCCCACCGCGAGTCCCCCAGGAGGACCGGCCCGACGGTGGCCCCGCCGAGGGCCACCGCGGTGGCCGCCGGACCCAGGGCGAGGGCCACCGGTCCGGGCGCCCGTAGCAGGAAGCGGCGTTCGTCCCCGTAGGAGGCGCCATCCACGAAGCGGTCGGCCACCGGTGCGGCGAAGGCGGCCAGCACGACGAGCGCGCCGGCGACCAGTCCGAAGCCGGCATGCACCGGCTCGTCGGTGGCCACCGCGCTCCACGCAGCCAGCACCCCGACGGCAGGGCCACCGATGCGCAGCGCGGTCAGGGTCATGGGCAGCGGGACGAGGGTGGCCGTCAGCCCGACCGCCCACAGGGCCCACAGGACGGCCGAGGCCGTCGAGCGGGGGGTGGCGTCCATGTCGTGGAGGGCGTCGGCCACCGCCGGGCCGACCAGGACCGGGAGGAGGACCCACAGGGTCCGCAGGCCCCATACCCCGGTCCACTCGGACTGCCGACCGGGGGCGTCATCGGCTGGGAGGAATCGGAACCGGGCCACCGCCCCACGCTATTGGCCGCTCCGGAGGCTGTCGCGGGGCCTCGGTAGGATCGCTCCGTGGATGGGCCCAGCGGACCGACGAGCGAACGGATCGACGAGCTCCGGGCTCTGATCGCCCACCACAACGAGCGCTACCACCTCGCCGACGATCCCGAGATCCCCGACGCCGACTACGACGCGCTCCTCATCGAGCTCGGGGCCCTCGAGGCCTCGCACCCCGAGCTGGTCACCCCGGACTCGCCCACCCAGCGGATGGGCGCCGCCGGGCGGGCCGCGTTCACCGAGGTGGTCCACCGGGTTCCCATGCGGTCCTTGGACAACGCCTTCGACGTCGGGGAGTTGCGCGCCTGGTCCGCACGGGTGCTCAAGCGGCTGGCCGCCGAGGGCGGCGGCGAACAGGAGCCCGACGCACCTCCGGTGGTGACCTGGGCCTGCGAGCTGAAGTTCGACGGGCTGGCCGTGTCCATCCGCTACGAGGACGGCGTGCTGGTGCAGGCGGCCACCCGGGGGGACGGACGGGTGGGCGAGGACGTCACGGCCAACGTCCGCACCATCGCCGACGTCCCGGAGCGGCTCGCCGCCGGTGCACCGTCCGTGGTGGAGGTCCGCGGCGAGGTCTACCTCGGCCTGCCGGCCTTCGCCGCCCTGAACGCCGCCCAGGAGGCGGCCGGGGAGAAGACCTACGTCAATCCCCGTAACACGGCGGCCGGCTCACTGCGCCAGAAGGACGCCGCGGTGACGGCCACCCGCGACCTCTCGTTCTGGGCCTACCAGCTGGGTGAGGTGGTCGGGGGTCCCGAACCGGCGTCCCACCTGGAGACCCTGGCCTGGCTGGCCGACCTCGGCCTGCCGGTCGACGGCCACGTGGCGTCCTTCGACGACTTCGAGGACGTGGTGGCCCACGTGGGCACCGTCGAGGCGGCCCGCCATGACCTGGACTTCGAGATCGACGGGGTGGTCGTCAAGGTCGACGACCTGGCCATCCAGGATTCCCTCGGGTTCACGGCCCGGGCGCCCCGCTGGGCCATCGCCTACAAGCTGCCTCCCGAGGAGCGCACCACCCGACTCCTGGACATCGAGGTGTCCATCGGCCCGGGTGGGCAGGCCACGCCGTTCGCCCGCCTCGAGCCGGTGTTCGTGGGTGGATCCACGGTGACCGCGGCCACCCTGCACAACGCCGACCAGGTGGCGGCCAAGGACGTCCACCCGGGAGACCTGGTGGTGGTGCGCAAGGCCGGGGACGTCATCCCCGAGGTGTTGCGGCCCGTCCTGTCCGAACGGCCCGAGGGCCTGGTCCCGTGGACGTTCCCGACCGAGTGCCCGGCGTGCGGCGAGCCGCTGGTCCGGCCCGACGGCGAGGCGGCCACCTTCTGCGGCAACCATGCCTGTCCCCGCCAGGTCAGGGGACGCATCGAACACTTCGCCTCGCGTGGCGCCATGGACATCGAGGGCTTCGGCGAGCAGCGGGTCGACCTGTTCGTGGGTGAGGGCCTGCTGGACGACGTGGCCGGGGTGTTCGCCCTGGACTACGACCGCATCGCCGGCTGGGACGGCTTCGGCGAGACGTCGGTGGAGAACCTCCGGCGGGCCGTGGACGCCTCCCGGGAGCGGCCCCTCGGACGGTTGCTGTTCGGCCTGCGGATCCCGCACGTGGGTACCACGGTGGCCGACCTCCTGGCTTCGTCGTTCGGGCACCTCGACGGTCTGGAGGCGGCCACCGTCGACGACCTGGAGGCCGTGGACGGCCTCGGACCGATCATCGCGGCCAGCGTGTACGACTGGTTGCGCCAGCCCCGCAACGTCGACCTGCTGGCCCGGCTACGGGTCGCCGGGGTGAACCTCGAGGCGCCCGCCGCGCCGGGCGGCGAGGTGCCACCGGTGCTGGACGGCATGTCCATCGTGGTCACCGGCACGCTCGCCGGGTTCGCCCGCGACGACGCGAAGGCGGCCATCGTGGCCCGGGGCGGGAAGTCCCCGGGCAGCGTGTCGGCGAGGACGACGGCGCTGGTGGCCGGCGAAGGTGGCGGATCCAAGCTGGCCCGGGCCGAGGAACTCGGCGTGCCGGTCCTCGACGAGGCGGCCTTCGAGCACCTGCTGGCCAGCGGCGAACTCCCCGGCTGACCCGCCCCCCGACGGTCCTGCCCGCCGATGGGCGTTTCGCCCGGTCAGCCGTCGACCCGGAAGCACCAGTCGATGGTCGAGGTGCGGTCGGGATTGCGGACCGACCAGTAGCGCAACGTCGCGCACACGTCCTGGGAGGGGAGGCGTTCGAGGACCAGATCCTCGTCGGGCCGGAAGACCACCGAGTTCAGGGCCTTCTCGATCCGCTGCTGGTCGACCGGGATGGCCGTGCCGCCGATGTGGAGGATCTCACCGGCCCAACCGGCGGTCAGGATGGCCCCCACGTTGGCCTGGGGGAGCACCGTGTCGCCACGGGCCGGCAGCAACTCGGACACCGCGGGATTGGACGACACCGAGACGTCGCCGGGGTTCTCGCTGGGTAGGAGGGCGGCCAGCACGAGGATTCCCACGCCGAGCCCCATGAGCACGCTGATGACGAGGGCGCGGCGTCGGGTCACGGGCGCAGGCTATCCACGGGG
>CAYWBE010000092.1:0-6677 GCA_964456295.1 uncultured Candidatus Nemicrothrix sp. | reverse complement strand
TGAACCGGGCGCTGTTCGCGTAGGTGGCCCAGAAGGTGTACGGGTAGGTGCAGGCCGTGATGGACAGCCCGTCGTCGCGGGCCGCCTCCAGTTGGTCGATGGCCTCGGCCATCCGGCCGGTTCCTCCGGTCGAGTTGAGGTGCTCGACGTGCACCGCACAGCCCGTTCGTCGGGCCACGGTGACCGCCTCGGCGAGGGCCTCCTCCTGGGTGCCGGGCTGGAGGTTCTCCGAGTGCCGCACGTGGAGGCAGAGCGGCACCCCGTGGGATGCGGCCAACTCGCCGTGGCGGAGCATCTCGTCCAGGGTGACGCCGGGGACGTACTCGGGCTGTTCGTGGATGCCCAGTGCGCCGGCCCGGAGGTCGGCGTCGGCCAGGTCCAGCAGTTGGTCGATCTGCCGGTCGGTGGCGTAGTCGATGCCCACGCCGATTCCGGCCCGGTGGCTGTACTGGTCGGTCGCCCCGCCGTAGTTGACCGGCGGCCGATGGGAGGCCGACTGCTCGAGGAACGTGCCCATGGGGTGGTCGATCCCGTGCATGCACAGGTTCGTGGTGACCCCGTCGGCGACCTTGTTCCACTCGCCGTAGCCGTTGACCCCGTACGAGAGGATGTCGATGAATCCGGGGGCGACCACCAGGCCGGTGGCGTCGAGCACGGTGCGCCCGTCCAGTGGTCCGGTCGAGATGCGGGACACGGTGTCGCCGTCGATGCCCACGTGGGCCACCTCGTCGAACCCGGTCTCGGGGTCGATCACCCGGCCTCCGGCCACCACCAGGTCGTAGTGGTGGGCGTCCACCGTGGTCGTCGGCTCCTCGGGTGCCCCGGTGGTCGACGTCGGCTCCGGTGAGGTGGTGCTCGTGGACCGGGGTACGGCCGGGACGGTCCCGGCCGGGGCCGTCGTCGGGTCGGGGAGGGAGCGGTCGGGGAGGCGCCGTCCGAGCGCCACCAGGGCGGCCCCGAAGCCGAGCCCTAGGACCACCCGCCGTCGACCCACCGCGTCGGGCAGGAGGTCCCGTTCCGGGCGGGGGTCAGGGTGGGGGTGGGGGTCTGGGTCTGGGTCTGGTTCGGTACCCGACCGCGGGTCCTCCGGCTCGTCCTCCACGGCCCGGACGCTACTGGTGGGGCGCCCGGGGCCGGGGCCGGGCGATGGCTACCGTGGCCGGGTGGTCGACGGGACGCCCCGACGTGTCGGACTCCTCCTGGGAGCCGGCCTGCTGGTGGGGTTGGTGGCCGTGGTGGCCGGGCTGGATCGGCGGGGCGTGGACCATCGGGTGACCGGTTCCCCGCTGGCCGTCGTCGACGCCCGCCTGGTCGTCGACCCGTTGCCCGGGCGGTCGATCGACCCCTACCGGGGGAACGGGACGTGGGTCGATGCCTACGACTTCGACCCGGCGTACGCCCCGGGCGCTCCGACCGTGGTGGCCGGCGACGTGGTCGGCATGGCCGACACCGGCGTCCGGACCCTGTTCATCCAGGCCTCACGGTCGGACCGGCGGGCCGAGGGACCGGTGGCCGATCCCTGGCTGCTGGCCGGCTTCCTGCTGGCCGCCGACGCAGCCGACGTCGACGTGGTGGGTTGGTACCTGCCCAAGTGGAGGGTCGACGACGAGGATCTGGACCGACTGCTGGCCATCGACCGCTTCACGGTCCTGGGGCGACGGTTCGCGGGCCTCGCCGTGGACATCGAATGGAACAGCGACGACCTCGGGGGGATCGAACGGTCCGACCGCCTGGTGAACCTGTCGGACCGTCTGCGGCGCACCGTGGGCGACGATCCACTGGGGGCGATCGTGATGCCGCCGGTGATCACCGACGAGATCAATCCGGCGTTCTGGCCCGGGTTCCCGTGGGCCGAGCTGGCCGGCCGGTACGACGTGTGGCTCCCCATGGCCTACTGGTCGTTCCGGACCGCCGAACACGCCGACCCGGCGTTCTACACCGCCGACAACGTCCGACGACTCAGGGCCGACCTGGCTGACCCGGCTGCGCTGGTCCACGCCATCGGCGGGATCGGCGCCGCCGATGGCACCGCGGTGGTCGACCCCGGCGAGCCCCTGGCCTCCATCGGGGACCTGGCGCCGTTCGTCGACGCGCTGGTCGACGAGGGGGCGATCGGCGGGTCGATCTACGACTGGGCCACCATGGGCACCCATGCCCGCCAGCAGTTCGGAGAGCTCATGGCCGTCCCGTTCCCGTCGCCGGGCTGATCCCCAGCAGTCGTCGACAGAGGTCGTCCAGTGGGCCGTGGCCCTCGGTGGCCGTCCGTGGTGGTCGGCCGTCGGAGGCCAACCGGGTGATGGTGGCGCCGTACCGGTCGACCAGGTGGACGAGGCGCCCGCTGCGGGGCCGGTCCCCATCGTGCCGCCGGGTCGTCACGTCGACCACCAGGCCGACGGCCCGCCAGCACCGGGGGGCCGGGTGGTGGAACAGCCCGGGTGGCGGGGTCTCCGATGGTCGGACCACCAGGTGGAGGCGGCCACGACGGAGGACGACCCCGACGACCAGCAGGCCTGCCGGTCGTCGATTCAGGAGCAGGGGGTCGACCAGGGCGATGAGGCCCGGGCGGGTCGGGCAACGGTCGGTGGGGTCGGTCTGGGACTGGGACGGATGCACGACGCCTCCCGTGGAGCGGGGTGGGTGGCGTCCGGTGGTGCGACCGCGATCGACGGCCAGTGTGCCTCCCCATTGGCCCGCGCGCGCGGGCCGCGTACCATGGGTGGTCCGGTCGGCCCGTCGGGGGACGTGGCCGCCCGACCGGGACGAGACGGAGAGGGGACATCCAGATGGCCGAATCGCGCGACGCGGCCCGGAATCCGGACCCGGCGTCCGGTGCTCCGGTGGCCGGTACCTCGACGACCAGCTTCGGCGTGGGCCGTCGGGAGAACCACGATGCCTCGGCGTTCTACGACCGTTTCACCCCGCCGACCCTGTCCGACGACGACGTGGTCGTCCGGGCTCCCGACCTGGGCGACGGCTGCCTGACCGGCGACGCCCGCCACATGCACCAGCTGCCCGACTCGTCGGTGGCCCTGGTGGTGACCTCGCCGCCCTACTTCGTGGGCAAGGACTACGAACTCGAGATGGAGCGCGACGGCGTGCCCACCTCGTACCTCGAGTACCTGGGGATGCTGCGCGACGTGTTCGCCGAATGTGCGCGGGTCCTCGAGCCGGGTGGCCGCATCGCCGTCAACGTGGCCAACCTGGGGCGGAAGCCGTACCGGAGCCTGTCGGCCGACGTGATCCGGATCCTGCAGGACGAGTTGGGCCTGTTGCTGCGCGGCGAGGTGGTCTGGCAGAAGGCCGAGGGGGCGACCGGGTCGGTGGCCTGGGGATCGTTCCGTCGGGCCGCCAACCCGGTGCTGCGGGACATGACCGAGCGGGTGGTGATCGCCAGCAAGGGACGCTTCGACCGTGCCGTTCCGGCAGCCCGCCGGACGCGTGACGGCCTCCCGTCGGAGAGCACGATCACCACCGACGAGTTCATGGAGGCCACCCTCGACGTGTGGCGCATCGACGCCGAGCAGGCCACCCGGGTCGGCCACCCGGCACCGTTCCCCGTCGAGCTCCCCCGGCGGCTCATCGACCTCTACACCTACCGCGACGACCTGGTGCTCGACCCGTTCCTCGGGTCGGGCAGCACCCTGGTGGCTGCCGCCCGTGCGGGGCGCCGGGGCGTGGGCTTCGACCTCGACCCGGAGTACGTGACCCTGGCCAAGCAGCGACTGGAGGACGAGCGCCGCCGTCTGGCCGAGCAGCCGGTCGCCGCATGGCGGCGCAGCGACCTGGCCGGCTCCACCGTCGCCCAGGACGGCCTGTTCGCCGACGGGGCCGCGCCGCTGGACGGTTCGCTGGGGCCCGACCAGGCGTTGGACCGGGCCACCGCGTCGGGCAAGAAGGTGGCCGACATCGCCGAGGCGGCCCTGGTCGAGGCCGGGTTCGAGGTGGTGAAGTCGCCGGCGGTGCGCCGGGACCTGGGGCTGCAGTTCCCGTTCCTGGTGACCGATGCCCACCTGGGCCGCCAGTGGTACGTGGAGGTGGCCGGGGCGTTCACCAATGCCCGGGCCGGGATGCGTCGGGCCGACGTGCTGTGGCGGACCCTCGGTCGGGCCCACGTGCTGGCCAGCGGCCACGCCGACGACGGTCCCCACGGGCGACCGCGCCTGCTCGTCCTGACGCCCCGCCTGCCGCGGCCGGGAGCCGAGGGGGACCGGGCCCTCCGGGCGGCCGGGGGTCACGGGGTGTTCGACGTGCTGGAGTTGTTCGACGGGGCGGCCACCGGCCGACTCCACCACTACGCCCAGACGTCTCCCGACCGACCGCTGCCCGGCTTCTGGGGAGCCGACGAGATCGAGGCCCGGTTCGCCTGATCGGCCAACCGGTCAGCCGGGGGCCGGTTCGAAGGCCACCTCGAACAGCACCGGCCACCGCTTGCCGGTCAGCAGGAAGTGGCCGCTGTGGGCATCGTGGGCGATGCCGTTGAGGACGTCCTCGGGGCCGAGTGAGGAGCGGTCGGCCAGCAGTCCGGAGGCGTCGACCACCGCGGTGACCCGGCCGGTGGTCGGGTCCACGGCCACGATGTCGTCGGTTTGCCAGACGTTGGCCCACACCGTGCCGTCCACGCACTCCAGTTCGTTGAGGCGCTCCACCGGGCGCCCGTCGAGCAGGACCTGGACCTCGCCCACCCTGGCCAGGCCGTCGGCCTCGCGGAAGGTGAGGTACGACGATCCGTCGGACATGGCCAGCGTGCCTTCGTCAAGCAGGCACAGGCCCCAGCCCTGACCGCCGTACGTCCACATGTCGACCGCCGTCAGGGAGGCCAGGTCCCACACCACGGCCCGGCCGGCCTTCCAGGTGAGCTGCACGGCCCGACCGTCGGCGATGGCCGTCATCCCCTCGCCGAACCACGTGGCCTCCAGCGGGGAGGACCGCAGGACCCGGCCGGTGGAACGGTCCACCTCCCGGATGTCGGATTCGCCGTAGCCGCCGGTGGTCTCGACCAGTCGGCCGTCCACCAGCTCGAGGCCCTGGGTGAAGGCGTCCGGGTCGTGGGGGCTGGTGGCGACGACCCGGGGGACCAGCGACCGTGCCGTGGCCTCAGGTGGTTCGGCGCCTTCGACGGCCGCCGGATCGACCGACCCGCAGCCGACCACCGCCATCGGGAGGACCAGTGCTGCGGCGAGCAGGCGGGAGGCGGCGCGGTTGGTCGGTCGTCGCACCCCTCCAGTCTCCTCGTCTCGTCGTCGATCGCCGTGGACGGTCAGACTGCCGCCCGTGAGCGACCGGACCGACCGCACGGTGACCTGATGGATGGGTCGGGGGAGCCGGTGGCCGGCCGGATCGAGCGCGATGGCGTCGGGGTGGCCTGGTTGGACTGGGGAGGGGCGGGAGACGCCCTGGTGCTGCTGCACCCCAACGGCTTCTGCGCCGGCGTCTACGACCCGTTGGCCCGGAGGTTGGCGGCCACCCGCCGGGTGATCGGCGTGGACCTCCGGGGCCATGGAGCCGGTGACGACGTGGTCGACCCGGCACAGTTGGGCAACGACTCGATGGCCGCCGACGCCCTGGCCGTGGTCGACCACCTCGGAATCGACCGGTTCTCGGTGGTCGGGGTGTCGTCCGGTGGGGCGGTGGGCGGCGAGATGGCCGCCGTGGCTCCGGAACGGATCACCGCACTGGTGCTCTGCGAAGCGGTGGCCATCGATGGCCGGGTCCGTGAGGAGCAGCACTTCGGCTTCGTGGACGGCCCCGACGGACCGGTCCACCCCCTGGCCGTAGGGGCCCGTCGACGGCGGGACGTGTGGGACGACCGGGCCACCGTGGAGGCCTCCTACGGTTCCCGGGCCCCGCTGGACCAGCTCCACCCGGACGTGCTGGCCGGGTACATCCGGTGGGGCTTCCGGGACCGGCCCGACGGTCGGATCGAACTCTGCTGCCGACCGGAGACCGAGGCCCAGATCTTCGGCTCGACCGAGCGGCATGGACCGGTGGGGTCCTTCGAGGCGCTGCGCCGGGTGGCCGCCGACGGGCGGGTGCCGACCGCGGTGCTGGCCGGGTCCACCACCGACCTGGACCGGGACTGGTTCCGCGTCCAGGCCGAGGTGCTGGGCGTCGAGCTCGAGGTGGTCGACGGTGGCCACTTCTTCCTGTTCGAGGACGTGGACCGTGGCGTGCGGATCGTGGAGGATCACCTGATGGTCCTCGAGGGAAGGGAGGTGGACCGGTGAGTGGATCCGACCGCAGGAGCATGCACCCGGTGGACGTGGCCGACCGGGTCATCGACTCGGGGGTGGCCGAACCGCCCCACAACCGGGTGACCCACGAACTGTCGGTGGTCGAGGACGACGTGGCCGTGGTGGAGTCGTTCTCCCACTGCTGGGTGGTCGACACCGCCGAGGGCCTGGTCTGCTGGGACGCCAGCGGCGTGCGGTCGGGGCCGACGGTGGTCGCCGCCCTCCGCGGGTGGACCGGCCGGCCGGTCCACAGCCTCGTCTACACCCACGGCCACGTCGACCACGTGGGCGGCAGCGGGGCCTTCGTGGCCGACGCCGCCGACCGGGGCGACCCCCGTCCGAGGTTCCTCGCCCACGAGGCCCTGCCGGCCCGACTGGCTCGCTACCGGGTCACCAACGGCTGGAACCTGGCCATCAACCGCCGCCAGTTCGGCGGGATCCGCAACC